>NZ_JBJQLL010000021.1:0-71184 GCF_046486405.1 Escherichia sp. WS338
CATACTCCTCCGGCAGAAGCAGAAAAAGCTTATTATGCTTCCATCGGAAACGATGATCTGGCAGCCTGAGTTCACAGATAAAACACTCTCCAGGAAACCCGGGGCGGTTCAATCTTTATGCCTGTTGAGAGCAACGCCAAACGCTACGACGCGATGAATAAAGGCATTTTCAAAGACCTAACCAAGCACACTGATGTGATCCTGAAAAAATCGTATGAAGTGATGCATGGGGAATTGGGGAATGCGGATTCGATCCAGAGCTGGTCGAATGCGTAAGTGAGGAAGGCCGGGCGGGAAAATGCCCGGCCTGAACATACCTGAATGGTTATCCCCGCTGACGCGGGGAACATAAGTTCGACAACTTAAAAAATGATAACAAGTCCGGTTTATCCCCGCTGATGCAGGGAACATAATAAAAACTTTAACTAGTTCGGTTTATCCCTGTTTTTACAAGGAATATTAACTACACTCGATGTCTTTAGAATAAAAGACAATACGAATCGCACTTTATCAATTTTCACTTAAAGTATGAACTGGATATCTTTATTCATAAGAACTATTCATCAACAGCCTATAGAGGCGGTTATGTAAAACCACTCATTAGCCTCAAAACAAAGACAAATTTCCAGATTTATTACTTAATCAATGAATAACAAGCTTAAAAAATACACTGTTATTCTAAAGAAAAAATTAACAGGCATTAATTAATATTAAAAAAATAATAGATTAAAATTTCTTAACGGTTTAAGGGTTATACAAATAACACTTTGATTAAATTTGATTTTTTGTATCGATAATTGTGAACTTATCTGGCATGGAGAACTATTTTGAACATGAGGTGTTATGTGGATATGTTGCTTATTACAAGTACAGCTAATATAAAAACTTGAGAAAGAGATAACGGGTTATATGGTGGTTTATCCCCGCTGGTGCGGGGAACTCTGCGTGATCCCCTCGCTAACGTACATATCGATCGGTTTATCCCCGCTGGCGCGGGGAACTCGCAAAACCTGTCGATCTTGATACTGGTCGCTCCGGTTTATCCCCGCTGCCGCGGGGAACTCTTGCTGCAATTTTGTCTTTTAATTTATCCTAGCGGTTTATCCCCGCTGGCGCGGGGAACTCCGGACACCGTACACAGATTTATATCAATCATTCGGTTTATCCCCGCTGACGTGGGGAACTCTTCGACCGTCTCGACTTTTGACGAGTGACCAACGGTTTATCCCCGCTGACGTGGGGAACTCTCTTTCGCAGCATCTGGAACTAAATTAATTGCCGGTTTATCCCCGCTGACGTGGGGAACTCGTCGATAATATTTTGCTGTTGTTTTGTTACGTCGGTTTATCCCCGCTGACGTGGGGAACTCTCTAAACATAACCTATTATTAATTAATGATTTTTTAAGCCAGTCACAATCTACCAACTTTACAGTATCACACAAACAACACATCCATTATGTTAAAGAGCACTTAATCCATTGATTAAAAAGGTAAATATTTAAAATAACTCTATACAAACTAAAATCTACCAAACTTTACCGCAATAATTTTCACTCCAGCGAAAAATTAACGCCACAGAATTTGTAGAGAATGATAATGATTAGTTCAGGATGGGCAAGATGGATGAGTTTTCAGAGGCGACAAACAATATAAATGAGTAGAAGTCTTTACAGGTTCCACCCATTTATAACGCTTATAAATGTTTAATCAGGCAATATTTAGATATTTATGTGTTTGCATCGACAAACGCCAATTACGCGCAATGCAGGTTTCAATGCACAAACGTGTGGCATCATCCTTTTGGCTAATCGGCTGCAGTGCAATGACTCGCGGTTTATCATCGGTCAGCGTTGCCAGTAGTTCATCCAGTGCTTCAATATCACGTACGCGCCCCACTGGATGCTTGATTTCGTTGGCTCGCTCCAGTGCCTGTGACAACACTTCATAGCCGCCGCGCATGTTCAACTTTGGTGATACGGTAACCCAGGTATTCGGTGTGCAGCGTACCTCATGAGTACCACTGGTTTCGATCTGGCAGCTAAAACCGTTCTTTTCGAGCAGATCAGTCAGTGGCAGCAAATCATGAATGCAAGGCTCACCACCCGTAATCACCACATGCCGTGCGGTGTATCCCTGGCGACCAATGACAGCCAGCAAATCTTCACTGCTCGCAGCCCCCCACTTATCACTCTCTTTGGTCTTCGCCAGAATGCTGAAAAGGGAGACTTCCCGATCCTCAAGCTTTTCCCAGGTGTGTTTGGTGTCGCACCAGGCACAGCCAACCGGGCATCCCTGTAAACGAATAAAAATGGCGGGGACGCCGGTAAAGTAACCCTCACCTTGCAGGGTCTGGAACATCTCGTTAATCGGGTACTGCATAGCATTCTCTGTGAAGTGGATAATTGTTAATTATTGCAGATCCTGCCACAACAATCATGTCTTATTAACATTCTGTTACAGGCAGGTTTAAAGAAAAATGAGAAACAGATCGTTAATAATAAAAGGGAGTAACGTATTATGTCAGAAATAAATAAAGTAAAGGGATTTAATCATGTCAAAAACATTCACCAAAATTATACTTATTTTTTTCTGTGTTCGTTTTTAATTATAACGAATCTCAAATTACCGATGCCGCCGTCAATTTATTTATCCAGCTTTAATGGGACATTTATAATGCGCTATTTCATACTAATATTCACATTCGTGTGTTCCTTTGTTGCAGCCCAACCAACTATTGTCCCACAATTACAGCAACAAGTTACGGATCTTACGAGTAGCTTAAACTCACAAGAAAAGAAAGAACTGACGCGGAAGTTAGAATCTATTTTCAATAATACCCAAGTACAAATTGCTGTATTAATTATTCCCACAACCAAAGACGAGACAATTGAACAATATGCTACAAGGGTTTTTAACAATTGGCGTTTAGGAGATGCCAAACGCAATGATGGGATACTGATCATTGTTGCCTGGTCGGATCGCACTGTCCGCATCCAGGTAGGTTATGGGCTGGAAGAAAAGGTAACCGATGCTCTGGCTGGAGATATCATCCGTAGCAACATGATACCCGCATTTAAACAACAAAAATTAGCTAAGGGATTAGAGTTAGCTATAATCGCTTTGAATAACCAACTCACTTCACAACACCAATATTCGGCTAATCCTTCAGAAAGTGAATCAGCGTCTTCCAGCGATCATTACTACTTTGCTATTTTTTGGGTATTTGCAGTGATGTTCTTCCCTTTCTGGTTTTTTCATCAAGGCAGTAATTTTTGTCGCGCATGTAAAAGCAGTGTCTGTATTTCAGCAATCTATCTTTTAGATTTATTCCTGTTCTCCGATAAAACTTTTTCCATTGCTGTATTTTTCTTCTTTTTTACTTTCACCACCATTATGGTCTTTACCTGTTTATGTGTACTTCAGAAAAAAAGCATCTGGTAGAAGTTATCATTCAGACAACAGCGGTTCCGGTGGCGGCTCAAGTGGCGGCGGATTTAGCGGCGGGGGCGGTTCTTCTGGCGGTGGCGGCGCGTCCGGTCGCTGGTAACTCAACCATAAAAAACGCCAGCCCGAAGGCTGGCATTTTTAAATCAGATAAAGTCAGACTTATGCCTGGCCTTTGATCTCTTTACGACCGTTGTACGGTGCTTTTTCGCCCAGAGCTTCTTCGATACGAATCAGCTGGTTGTATTTAGCAACACGGTCAGAACGGCTCATAGAACCAGTTTTGATCTGGCCTGCAGCAGTACCAACAGCCAGGTCAGCGATGGTAGCGTCTTCAGTTTCGCCTGAACGGTGAGAGATAACTGCAGTGTAGCCAGCGTCTTTCGCCATCTTGATTGCAGCCAGAGTTTCGGTCAGAGAACCGATCTGGTTGAATTTTATCAGGATGGAGTTAGCGATACCTTTTTCGATACCTTCTTTCAGGATCTTGGTGTTGGTTACGAACAGGTCGTCACCAACCAGCTGGATTTTGTCGCCCAGAACTTTGGTCTGGTATGCGAAACCGTCCCAGTCAGATTCGTCCAGACCGTCTTCGATGGAAACGATCGGATACTGTTTGGTCAGTTCTTCCAGGAAGTGAGTGAATTCTTCAGAGGTGAACGCTTTGTTGCCTTCGCCAGCCAGAACGTATTTACCGTCTTTGTAGAATTCAGAAGCTGCGCAGTCCATCGCCAGAGTGATGTCTTTGCCCAGTTCATAACCAGCAGCTTTAACAGCTTCAGCGATAACAGCCAGAGCTTCAGCGTTGGAACCCAGGTTCGGCGCATAGCCACCTTCGTCACCAACAGCAGTGTTCATGCCTTTCGCTTTCAGAACTTTTGCCAGGTGATGGAAAACTTCAGAACCCATGCGGATGGCTTCTTTCACAGTTTTCGCGCCAACCGGCTGAATCATGAATTCCTGGATATCAACGTTGTTGTCAGCGTGCTCACCACCGTTGATGATGTTCATCATCGGAACCGGCATGGAGTATTTGCCCGGAGTGCCGTTCAGTTCAGCGATGTGCTCGTACAGCGGCATACCTTTAGCAGCTGCAGCAGCTTTGGCGTTAGCCAGAGATACAGCCAGGATTGCGTTCGCGCCGAATTTGGATTTGTTTTCGGTGCCGTCCAGGTCGATCATGATCTTGTCAATGCCAGCCTGATCTTTAGCATCTTTGCCAATCAGCGCCTGAGCGATCGGGCCGTTTACCGCAGCAACAGCTTTGGTTACGCCTTTACCCAGGAAACGGGATTTGTCGCCATCGCGCAGTTCCAGAGCTTCACGGGAACCAGTAGAAGCACCTGACGGAGCAGCTGCCATACCGACGAAACCACCCTCCAGATGTACTTCGGCTTCAACAGTCGGGTTACCACGGGAGTCGATGATTTCACGACCGATGATTTTTACGATTTTGGACATTAGGTTTTCCTCAAGTCACTAGTTAAACTGAAACTCCAGACAAACAACGCGTACCTAGGGTACGCGTTGCCGTTCTAACTTTTTTCTTACTTCGCCTGACGCTTCTGGAACTCGCTGGCGGCTTTCACAAAGCCTGCAAACAGCGGGTGACCATCACGTGGAGTAGAAGTAAACTCCGGATGGAACTGGCAAGCCACGAACCACGGGTGATTCGGAACTTCGATGATCTCGACCAACTGATCATCCCCGGAACGGCCCGCAACGCGCAGACCTGCATCTTCAATCTGTTTCAACAGCATGTTGTTGACTTCGTAACGGTGACGATGACGCTCAACAATTGTCGGCGCATTGTACAGCTGGCGAACCAGGCTATCGTCAACCAACTGGCACTGCTGTGCGCCGAGACGCATGGTACCGCCGAGATCGCTCTTCTCGCTACGAACTTCAACGTTGCCGTTTTCATCGCGCCACTCGGTAATCAGCGCCACAACCGGGTACTTACAGTCTGGCACAAATTCCGTAGAGTTGGCGTTCTCCATGTTGGCAACATGGCGAGCGTAATCAATTAACGCCACCTGCATACCCAGGCAAATACCCAGATAAGGAATATTGTTCTCACGCGCAAAACGCGCGGTCGTAATCATGCCTTCTACGCCACGATAGCCGAAACCGCCAGGTACGAGGATTGCGTCCAGACCTTTAAGGATTTCAACGCCGCGCGTTTCAACATCTTGTGAATCGATCAGTTTGATGTTGACGCTGACACGATTCTTCAGCCCACCGTGTTTCAGTGCTTCGATCACTGATTTATAAGCATCCGGCAGTTCAATGTACTTGCCGACCATACCGATGGTGACTTCACTTACCGGATTCGCTTCTTCGAAGATAACCTGTTCCCATTCGGACAGATTTGCTTCCGGGCAGTTTAAGCTGAATCGTTTACAAATATAATCGTCCAGCCCCTGAGATTTCAACAGGCCCGGAATTTTATAGATGGAATCGACGTCTTTCAGAGAAATAACCGCTTTTTCCGGAACATTACAGAACAATGCAATCTTCGCACGTTCGTTCGCCGGAACGGCGCGATCTGAACGACAAATCAGGATGTCAGGCTGGATACCGATGGAGAGCAGCTCTTTTACAGAGTGCTGAGTCGGTTTGGTTTTGACTTCACCAGACGCTGCCATGTACGGCACCAGCGTCAGGTGCATAAACAGAGTGTGCTCACGGCCAATTTCAACAGCCATCTGGCGAATCGCTTCGAGGAACGGCAGGGATTCGATATCACCTACAGTACCGCCGATTTCGACCAGTACTACGTCATGACCTTCGCCGCCTTCCAGCACGCGCTCTTTGATTGCGTTAGTGATGTGCGGAATAACCTGCACGGTTGCGCCGAGGTAGTCACCGCGGCGTTCTTTACGCAGAACGTCAGAGTAGATACGACCCGTGGTGAAGTTGTTGCGGCGGCTCATTTTGGTACGAATGAAACGCTCGTAGTGCCCCAGGTCCAGGTCGGTTTCAGCGCCGTCTTCAGTAACGAACACTTCCCCGTGTTGGATTGGGCTCATAGTACCTGGATCGACGTTGATGTACGGATCCAGTTTCATGATGGTCACATTGAGGCCACGGGCTTCAAGAATGGCTGCGAGGGAGGCTGCGGCAATGCCTTTACCCAGAGAGGATACGACCCCGCCGGTCACAAAAATATAGTTCGTTGTCATGCTGAACCTGAGAAGTTAGGTTGAAAAGACGATGGAATAACCAGGACGGGAAAGCAGTATACCCGAACATGACCTGTGCCACAAACTTTCATTATCCCTCCTCTTCGCCAGCGCACTATTGAAATCAGGAGTGAGAAAATAGCCCCTTTGGGGTAAATGTTTTTGACGCAAATCAAGCGCTTGTCATTTAAAAAATGACACAAATCGCGCTTGACCACGTAATTCCCTTAGAGATCAATTTCCTGCCGTTTTACCTGTTGCCAGACTTCTTCCATTGTTTCGAGGTCAACACCTGTCATTTCCAGTCCACGCGCGGCAACAATACGCTCCACTTCGCGAAAACGACGCTCGAATTTTTCGTTCGCTTTTTGCAATGCGATTTCCGCTTTTGTCCCTAAATGACGAGCCAGATTGACTGTGGCAAACAGCAGGTCACCCATTTCCTCCTCCAGTTTAGCCTGGTCGACAACAACCTGCCGCGCTTCGTACATCACCTCATCGATCTCTTCGTAGACTTTATCGACTACCGGGCCAAGCGTCGTCCAGTCGAAGCCAACGTTGGCGCAACGTTTCTGGATTTTTTGTGCGCGCATTAAGGCGGGTAAACTACTAGGGATATCGTCCAGCGCCGAATGCTGCGCTTTTTGCGCGCGCTCTTCAGTTTTGATTTGCTCCCAACGAGCAAGAACTTCGCGGCTGTTTCCGGCAGAACCGTCAGCAAAAACATGTGGATGACGGCGTTCTAATTTATCGCTAATCGCAGCGCAAATATCATTAAAATCAAAGCGCCCTTCTTCCTGGGCCATTTGTGCGTAAAACACCACCTGGAACAGCAGATCGCCCAGTTCACCGCGCAGATCGTCAAAATCTTCACGGGCGATGGCGTCCAGCACCTCGTAGGTTTCTTCAAGGGTGTAAGGCGCAATGGTGGCAAATGTCTGCTCTTTATCCCACGGGCAGCCGTTTTCCGGGTCGCGCAGGCGCTGCATGATGGTGAGCAAACGGTCGATTTGATTCATTAGAATGTCCTGAAAATTGCGGGTCCGTCAGGTGTAATACCTTCGAGTAAAAGATATCGCTGGATACGGCTGACGCCATATCCAGCTATGTAAGACTAACTCCCGTGCAACCGACGCGCGTCGATAACATCCGGCACCTGGTTGAGTTTACCCAGCACGCGCCCCAGCACTTGCAGGTTGTAAATCTCAATGGTCATGTCGATGGTCGCCAGTTGCTGTTTGGTGTCGCTACGGCTGGCAACGCCAAGCACGTTCACCTTCTCGTTGGCGAGAATGGTCGTGATATCACGTAACAACCCACTACGATCATTAGCCACCACGCGGACCACCAGCGAATATCCGGCGGAGTAGCTCTCGCCCCATACCGCGTCAACAATGCGTTCGGGCGCATGGGAGCGCAGTTCCGCCAGTTGTTCACAATCGGCGCGATGTACTGAAATACCGCGCCCCTGGGTAATGAAGCCGACAATCTCATCTCCAGGAATCGGCTGGCAGCAGCGCGCGATGTGGTGCATCAGGTTACCGACACCTTCTACCACCACACGACCGTTATCTTTACTGCGGTTTTGCGGCGTATAGCTTTTTTGCTGAAGTTGCTTCAGCGCGGCGGCATCCTGCTCTTCGGCACTCGGCTTATTAAATTGCGATTGCAGGAAGTTCACCATCTGATTGAGACGGATATCCCCGCCACCAATTGCCGCCAGCAACTCGTCGACATCATTGAAGTTGTAACGCGGCAGCAGATGTTTTTCTGCTTCTTTCAGGCTGATCCCCAGATGTTCCAGCTCGTCGTCAAGGATTTGCCGCCCAGCCAGAATGTTTTTGTCACGGTCCTGTTTACGGAACCAGGCGTGAATTTTCGAACGCCCACGGCTGGTTGTGACGTAACCGAGGTTTGGGTTTAACCAGTCACGGCTGGGGTTCGGCTGTTTCTGGGTGATAATTTCAATCTGGTCGCCCATCTGCAGCTGGTAGGTGAACGGCACAATGCGCCCGCCAATTTTTGCCCCGATGCAGCGGTGTCCGACATCACTGTGGATGTGGTAAGCGAAGTCCAGCGGTGTTGATCCCGCAGGTAAATCAACGACATCACCTTTCGGCGTAAAGACGTACACCCGGTCGTCAAAGACCTGGCTACGTACTTCGTCGAGCATTTCGCCGGAATCAGCCATCTCTTCCTGCCACGCAATCAGTTTACGCAGCCAGGCAATTCGGTCTTCATGTCCCGAACGTGCGCCGCCAGCTGCCGCGCCCTCTTTATATTTCCAGTGCGCAGCAACACCCAACTCTGCATCTTCATGCATCTGTTTGGTGCGGATTTGGATCTCAACGGTTTTGCCACCCGGCCCCAGAACCACGGTATGAATAGACTGATAACCGTTTGGTTTCGGGTTAGCGACGTAATCGTCGAACTCATCCGGCAGGTGGCGATAGTGAGTGTGCACTATCCCCAGTGCGGCATAACAATCCTGTAAACGCTCGGCGACAATACGTACCGCACGCACATCAAACAGCTCATCGAAGGCGAGGTTCTTTTTCTGCATTTTGCGCCAGATACTGTAGATGTGTTTCGGACGGCCATACACTTCAGCTTTAACGCCTTCAGCTTTCATCTCAGCGCGCAGATGGCCGACAAACTCTTCGATATAGTGTTCGCGGTCGAGACGGCGTTCATGCAGCAGTTTTGCGATGCGTTTGTATTCGGTCGGGTGGAGATAACGGAAGCAGTAATCTTCCAGCTCCCATTTCAGTTGCCCAATCCCAAGACGGTTCGCCAACGGCGCGTAGATATTGGTGCACTCTTTTGCCGCCAGTACGCGTTCATCTTCCGGCGCGTCTTTTACTTCGCGCAGATGAGCAATACGCTCTGCCAGTTTGATGACCACGCAGCGAAAATCATCGACCATCGCCAATAACATCCGGCGAACGTTATCGACCTGTTCGGAGGAAACAGAATCGGTATGCGTCGCTTTCAGCTGGCGGATCGCCGCCATATCACGCACGCCGTGAATAAGGTTAACGACCGACTTACCGACGCTCTCACGCAGCACATCTTCGCTGACTACGTTGGCATCGGCCAGAGGGAACAGCAGCGCCGCCCGCAGCGTGTCAATGTCCATACTTAATGTCGAGAGGATCTCCACCATCTCAACACCACGCCACAATAACAGACTGGCATCCGGATGCCCCTGCGTCTGTTGCAGACAATACGCCCAGGTTTCGGCTAAGCACTCACACGACTTCTGGCTGGTAATACCCAGACTTGCGATCCATTTTTCCGGATCAAATTCACCAGCCTTATTGATATGTGCACTTCTTACCGCAACCATCGTCCTCTCCTTTAGGGACCAGACCTGCCGAAATCGGCAAATCGTAACTATTTAACGCGCGAGAAAAGTACCATCGATTCCAGATGTCCCGTGTGTGGGAACATATCCAGCATCGCCAGTCGCGCAATGGTATATCCTGCTTTTAATAACGCTTCGCTATCCCGAGCCAGCGTTGCAGGGTTACAGGATACATAAACTATACGAATAGGTTCCAGTTTTATAATTTGCTGCATAACACCTGCGGCACCTGCTCGCGCCGGGTCCAACAACACTTTATCGAAGCCGTTTTTCGCCCACGGCTGCTTTGTGACATCTTCTTCAAGATTTTCGTGATAAAACGTCACATTCTGTAAGCCATTAAGACGCGCATTCTGCTGGCCTTTTTCCACCAGCGCCGGAGCGCCTTCTACACCCACCACACTGGCAGCTTGTGTCGCCAATGGCAGTGTAAAGTTGCCCATACCGCAGAACAAATCCAGTACGCGATCTTCAGGTTGTACATCCAGCCATTCCAACGCACGCGCTACCATTTTTTGGTTCACACCCGCATTGACCTGAATAAAATCGCGCGGGCTAAAAGTTAAGCGCAACCCGTTTGAGTCATACCAGGGCATCTCACCAGAGACGGTTTCGAGTATCTCACTATCGGGGGCGAGATACAGATCCAGGCCTTCAGAATGCGAAAAGCGTTCCAGTTTTTCGCGATCAGCCGAACTTAGCGGTGCGGTATGGCGCAAAATCATCAGCGTGCCGCTGGTTGCCTGTACCAGTTCAACATGACCAAGATGGCGTATAGCTTGTAAGCTGCCCAGGCATGCCCTGACTTTGGGCAGCAATGCTTCAAGTTGGGGCACTAAAATGGGGCATTGTTTCACGTCGACAATGTCACTGGAGCCCGCTTTGCGAAACCCCATCTGAAGTTGCTGTGTTTTCGGTAAGTAGTTCAGACTTAAACGCGCGCGACGGCGATAGCCCCAGGGAACATCGGCGATCACTTCAGAGACTTCGTGTTTCATTAGTCGGGCGAGTGCCGCACTTTTGCTTCGCTGCTGTAAATCCACGCTGGCGTGTTGTTGCTGACAGCCGCCGCATACGCCAAAATGAGGACAGCGTGGCGTTTCGCGTTCCGGGCTATCGCTTAACCGGCGCACGACTTTAGCGCGGGCGTATTGTTTTTTATCTTCAGTAACAGTAACTTCCGCGTTTTCCTGTGGCAATAATCCAGGAATAAATAACGCTTTGCCGTTATGTCGTGCCACGCCCTGACCAAAAGAGTCGAGGTCGTTGACTGAAACAGTTATGATCTGACGCGTCGTCGTGCGTCGTTTTGCAGAGTAGAATTGCGCCATTGGCGAGACTTTCTCAATTTAACAGTGTGACCTTAATTGTCCCATAACGGAACTCCATGACCAACTACAGCCTGCGCGCACGCATGATGATTCTGATCCTGGCACCGACCGTCCTTATTGGTTTATTGCTGAGTATCTTTTTCGTTGTGCATCGCTATAACGACTTGCAGCGTCAACTGGAAGATGCCGGAGCCAGCATTATTGAGCCGCTTGCAGTTTCTACTGAATATGGCATGAGCCTGCAAAATCGCGAATCTATCGGTCAGTTAATAAGCGTACTGCATCGTCGCCATTCCGATATTGTTCGCGCGATTTCGGTTTATGATGAAAATAACCGACTCTTTGTCACCTCCAATTTTCATCTTGATCCCTCATCAATGCAGCTCGGCAGCAACGTGCCGTTTCCTCGCCAGCTCACTGTCACTCGTGACGGCGATATAATGATCCTCCGCACGCCGATTATTTCTGAAAGTTACTCCCCCGACGAATCGCCCAGTAGCGATGCCAAAAATAGTCAAAATATGCTGGGATATATTGCGCTGGAGCTGGATCTTAAATCGGTTCGCTTGCAGCAATATAAAGAGATCTTTATTTCCAGCGTGATGATGCTGTTTTGTATCGGTATTGCGCTTATTTTTGGCTGGCGCTTAATGCGCGATGTAACCGGTCCGATTCGCAACATGGTGAATACTGTCGACCGCATCCGTCGCGGGCAACTCGACAGCCGGGTGGAAGGATTTATGCTCGGCGAGCTGGATATGCTGAAAAACGGTATCAACTCGATGGCAATGTCGCTGGCTGCTTATCACGAAGAGATGCAGCACAATATCGACCAGGCGACGTCCGATCTGCGTGAAACGCTGGAGCAGATGGAAATTCAGAACGTTGAGTTGGATCTGGCGAAAAAGCGCGCCCAGGAAGCGGCGCGTATTAAATCCGAGTTTCTGGCAAATATGTCACACGAGCTGCGTACACCACTGAATGGTGTTATTGGCTTTACCCGCCTGACGCTGAAAACAGAATTAACACCAACGCAGCGCGATCACCTGAATACGATTGAACGTTCGGCAAATAATTTGCTGGCAATTATTAATGATGTTCTCGACTTCTCGAAACTGGAAGCAGGTAAGCTGATTCTGGAAAGTATTCCATTCCCACTACGCAGCACGCTGGATGAAGTCGTTACCCTGCTGGCACATTCTTCTCACGATAAAGGACTGGAACTGACGCTCAATATTAAAAGCGACGTGCCTGATAACGTTATCGGCGACCCACTACGATTACAGCAAATCATCACTAACCTGGTGGGGAATGCAATTAAATTCACCGAGAATGGCAACATTGATATTCTGGTAGAAAAACGTGCGCTGAGTAATACCAAAGTGCAGATTGAAGTGCAGATTCGGGATACCGGCATTGGTATTCCTGAACGCGATCAATCGCGCTTATTCCAGGCCTTCCGACAGGCTGATGCCAGTATTTCCCGCCGTCATGGTGGCACCGGGCTGGGGCTGGTGATTACACAAAAACTGGTTAATGAAATGGGCGGCGATATTTCGTTTCATAGCCAGCCGAATCGCGGTTCAACTTTCTGGTTCCACATTAATCTCGATCTGAATCCGAACATTATTATTGAAGGGCCATCCACCCAGTGCCTCGCCGGCAAGCGCCTGGCCTATGTCGAACCAAACTCCGCAGCAGCGCAATGCACGCTGGATATTTTAAGTGAAACGCCGCTGGAGGTGGTTTATAGCCCAACGTTCTCCGCGCTGCCTCCCGCGCATTACGACATGATGTTGTTAGGCATCGCGGTGACCTTCCGCGAGCCGCTAACAATGCAACATGAGCGATTAGCGAAAGCGGTATCGATGACCGATTTCCTGATGCTGGCACTTCCTTGCCATGCACAAGTCAATGCTGAAAAACTCAAGCAAGATGGTATCGGCGCGTGTCTGCTGAAACCATTAACACCTACGCGCCTGTTGCCTGCCCTGACGGAATTTTGTCATCACAAACAAAACACGCTTTTGCCTGTAACCGATGAAAGTAAGCTGGCAATGACAGTCATGGCGGTTGATGACAACCCCGCTAACCTGAAACTTATCGGCGCATTGCTGGAAGATATGGTGCAACATGTGGAACTTTGCGATAGCGGGCATCAGGCGGTTGAACGGGCGAAACAGATGCCGTTCGATTTGATCTTAATGGATATTCAAATGCCGGACATGGACGGCATTCGGGCCTGCGAACTCATCCACCAGCTCCCCCATCAGCAACAAACGCCGGTTATCGCGGTAACGGCGCATGCAATGGCCGGGCAAAAAGAGAAGCTGCTTGGCGCAGGGATGAGCGATTATCTGGCGAAACCGATTGAAGAAGAGCGATTGCATAATTTGTTGTTGCGCTACAAGCCTGGCAGCGGTATTTCCTCTCGCGTCGTGACGCCCGAAGTCAACGAAATTGTGGTGAACCCGAATGCGACCCTCGACTGGCAACTGGCACTACGCCAGGCAGCAGGAAAAACCGATTTAGCGCGCGATATGCTGCAAATGTTACTCGATTTCCTGCCTGAAGTTCGCAACAAAGTTGAGGAACAGCTGGTTGGAGAAAACCCGGAAGGCCTGGTTGATTTGATTCATAAACTGCATGGCAGTTGCGGCTATAGCGGTGTGCCGCGTATGAAGAATCTCTGCCAACTGATCGAACAACAGTTACGTAGCGGTACTAAAGAAGAAGATTTGGAGCCGGAACTGCTGGAACTGTTGGACGAGATGGATAATGTAGCGCGCGAAGCCAGCAAAATTCTCGGGTAATGGACGTCTTGTCGAGTAGCAACCGGATTTTTATGACGCTGGTTTCAGATTGGTGACAAGTGCCTGTGTTTATGCCGGATGCGGCGTTAACGCCTTATCCGGCCTGCAAAACCAATTAAATTCAATGAATTAAAAAATGATGTAGCCCTGATACGTAGCGCAACAGGCAATTTTGCGTTTGGCATCAGTCTCAAACCGGCTCCAGATAGAGCCGGTTTTGGTTTTCTGTCTTAACGCACCATGCACGGACGCTTGTTATCGAACGTCCAGCCGGGGATCAGGTACTGCATTCCCATCGCATCATCACGCGCGCCAAGCCCGTGTTTCTGATACAGCTCGTGCGCTTTCATCACTTGATCCATATCGATTTCTACACCCAGCCCCGGTTTTTCTGGCACCTGAACCAGACCGCCTTTGATCTCTAACGGTTCTTTGGTCAGACGCTGATTGCCTTCCTGCCAGATCCAGTGCGTATCAATAGCAGTAATTTTACCCGGTGCAGCAGCGGCTACATGGGTAAACATCGCCAGGGAAATATCGAAGTGGTTGTTAGAGTGTGAACCCCAGGTCAGGCCAAATTCATGGCACATTTGCGCCACACGTACCGAACCTTGCATCGTCCAGAAATGCGGATCCGCCAGCGGGATATCAACGGATTGTAACGAGAGCGTATGGCCCATCTGCCGCCAGTCGGTGGCGATCATATTGGTTGCGGTCGGCAGGCCAGTCGCGCGACGGAACTCTGCCATCACTTCACGCCCGGAGAAACCTTGCTCCGCACCACACGGATCTTCTGCATAAGCCAGCGAACCTTTCAGGTATTTACCAATTTTAATCGCTTCGTTCAGCGACCAGGCACCGTTAGGATCGAGGGTAATACGCGCCTGTGGGAAGCGTTGCGCCAGTGCCACAATAGATTCTGCTTCTTCTTCCCCGGCCAGTACACCACCCTTCAGTTTGAAATCGTTGAAGCCATATTTTTCATATGCCGCTTCCGCCAGGCGCACCACCGCATCCGGCGTCATCGCTTCTTCGTGACGCAGGCGATACCAGTCACATTTATCATCCGGCTGGCTTTGATACGGCAGCGGTGTGGCTTTGCGATTACCGACGAAGAACAGATAACCGAGCATTTCGACTTCGCTACGCTGTTGACCATCGCCCAGCAGCGATGCCACGTTAACCCCCAGATGCTGCCCCAGCAGATCCAGCATTGCCGCTTCTATCCCGGTAACTACATGAATAGTGGTCCGCAAATCAAATGTCTGCAAACCGCGCCCGCCGGCATCACGATCGGCAAATGTATTACGCACCAGCGTCAGAACGTTTTTGTATTCACCCAGCGTTTTACCCACCACCAGCGGAATCGCATCTTCCAGCGTTTTACGGATTTTCTCGCCGCCGGGAATTTCCCCTACCCCAGTGTGACCAGAATTATCTTTGATAATCACAATATTACGCGTGAAGAACGGTGCGTGTGCACCACTCAGATTCATCAGCATACTGTCATGGCCCGCCACCGGGATGACCTGCATTTCAGTAACAACAGGCGTCGTAAATTGAGAACTCATATTTATGTCCTTTTTCAAAATCAATGACGGCCGAAAACGGGACGTTTACGGTCAAAGGTCCAGCCGGGGATCAGGTACTGCATCGGGCCCGCGTCGTTACGCGCACCGCCAGGCAGACGTTTATAGGCCTCATGCGCCTTTTGTACCTGCTCCCAGTCCAGTTCCACGCCCAGACCGGGCGCATCAGGAACGGCAATTTTTCCGTTTTTAATCTCCAGCGGATTTTTGGTCAGGCGACAATCGCCCTCCTGCCAAATCCAGTGGGTATCGATAGCGGTAGGATTACCCGGTGCCGCCGCGCCCACATGGGTAAACATCGCCAGAGAGATATCAAAGTGGTTATTAGAATGGCAGCCCCAGGTCAGCCCCCAGTCGTCGCAAAGTTGCGCCACGCGGACTGCACCGGAAAGCGTCCAGAAGTGCGGATCGGCAAGTGGAATATCTACCGCATTGAGCATCACCGCATGACCCATTTCGCGCCAGTTGGTGGCGATCATGTTGGTCGCGACGGGCAAGCCGGTCGCCCGTCGAAACTCCGCCATCACTTCACGACCGGAGAAACCCTGCTCAGCGCCGCACGGGTCTTCCGCATAGGTAAGGACATCATTCAGCCCTTTGCACAGAGAAATGGCTTCATCAAGCAGCCAGGCACCATTGGGATCAACGGTAATCCGCGCATCAGGGAAGCGTTTCTTCAATGCACGAACAGTGTCGATTTCTTGCTCGCCAGGTAACACGCCACCCTTAAGTTTGAAATCTTTAAAGCCATAGCGATCCTGTGAGGCTTCCGCCAGACGCACAACGGCTTCGCTGTTCATCGCTTTCTGATGCCGCAACTGATACCACTCATGGTTGCCCGACGTATTTTCCAGATAAGGAAGATCGGTTTTGGTCCGATCACCGATATAAAACAGATAACCGAGAACGGTAATAGCATCACGTTGCTTGCCTGGCCCTAACAGTTCGCAGACCGGAACATTCAGCGCCTGACCTAACAGGTCAAGCAAGGCGGCTTCCAGCGCCGCCACGGCATTAACGCGCAATTCAAAAGTCCAGGCACCTTTGCCGAAGGTATCAAAATCGGCTGCCTGATTACCTTTATGCACCTGCTGAACCACTTTATTCAGGCGCGCAACTTCCTGGCCCAGCACCATCGGAATAGCCTTGACCAGTGTTTGATAAATCACCTCTCCGCCCGGCGCTTCACCAATGCCGGTATGCCCGGCATTATCGGTGAGTACCACAATATTGCGGGTGAAATATGCGTTATGTGCACCACCAATATTAAGCAACATGCTGTCATGTCCGGCGACCGGAATGACTTTCATATCAGTAATAACAGGACTGGATTGTGTCGTCATCTTATTGCCCCGCGACAGGTTTCAGCTCAATACGCTTGATATCGCCCACCAGCACCAGGTAGCTGAGTACCGCGATTAAGGCATGAACACCAACATAAATCAGCGCCCCATTAAAGGAGCCAGTCGTGCCAACGATATAACCAATTGCGATTGGCGTGACGATGCCAGAAATGTTACCAAACATGTTAAACAGGCCACCGGAAAGACCGCTGATCTCTTTTGGCGCAGTATCAGCCATTACAGCCCAACCCAGCGCACCGATCCCCTTACCGAAGAAGGCCAGCGCCATAAAGCCGATGATCATCCACTCAACGTTGACGTAGTTGCAGAACACCATCACCATCGACAACAACATGCCCATCACGATCGGTGTTTTACGCGCAATGTTCAGTGAACCCGTGCGACGCATCAGCCAGTCGGAAATAATCCCACCCAGCACACCGCCGATAAAACCGCAAACCGCCGGAACGGAAGCCACAAAGCCCGCTTTCAGAATCGACATCCCGCGCGCCTGCACCAGATAAACCGGGAACCAGGTAATGAAAAAGTAAGTCAGGGCGTTGATACAGTACTGACCGATATAAACGCCGATCATCATCCGTGACCCGAGCAGCTGTTTGATCTGCCCCCACTTCACGCTGAACGGCACTTTAACTTTGGTGTTTTGCTGATCCATATTGATCAGCGCGCCACCCGCGGCGATGTACTCCAGCTCTTTCTGATTTACGCCCGGATGTTGATTTGGCTCATGGATGACTTTCAACCAGATAAAGCTGATGACAATGCCCAGACCGCCCATAAAGAAGAAGACGTGTGACCAGCCCACTTCATGAGTCAACCAGCCCATAATCGGCGCGAAGATAACCGTTGCGAAGTATTGGGCGGAGTTAAAAATCGACACCGCCGTTCCCCTTTCCTGCGCCGGAAACCAGGCCGCAACAATGCGGCTGTTGCCAGGGAAAGATGGCGCTTCAGCAAGCCCGACCAGGAAGCGCAGCGTAAACAGGGCAACGATAATGCCGAATCCACTAAAGATATCGACGAAGCCTTGCAGCAAGGTAAACATCGACCAGATAAAGATCGACCAGAAGTAGACGCGTTTTGAACCAAAACGATCCAGCAACCAACCACCAGGGATCTGCCCGATAACATAAGCCCATGAGAAAGCAGAGAACACATAGCCCATTCCCACAGGATCAAGGCCGATATCTTTGGCCATTTCCGAACCGGCGATAGAGAGCGTAGCGCGGTCGCCGTAGTTGAAGGATGTGACGATAAACAACATCACCACTATCCAGTAACGAGCATTCGTGCGTTTTTCCACACTGCTCGCAGCCTGACTTAAAGAACTCATTGTTGCACTCCTGAAAATTCGCGTTAGCCACGCTCACTCTGGACTGCGACATCGCCAGGAAATCAGAGGTGACGTAGGGTGTTTTTTGCCGTTTTTATAGGTCGTTCGCCGAATGCGGCGCGTGTTTATATCTGGCAATAGCAGTATAAAAAGCGCGCCATAGCGGCTCACCGTGCAACAACACAACATTAATGCGTTCAATGAGGCCCGATTTTGGCATTAGCCCTGGACGGTGGAATCCACTTCACGGAAATGAAAACAAGAACAAGAAAGGAAGGGTTAAAACGAAGAAATAAAGAAGAGTATGAAATGGATCGCTTGACTCCAGGCAAACGCCAGTAAAAATCCGCACTATGAAGCAGTTTTTACTGGCATTTGCCTGAAAAGATTCGATTCAGCACTGCTAAAACGGCATTTACCGCTCGCTGAACGTATCAGGACAACAGCGTGCCCCAATGTTCGACCCACGGATTTGATTCCGTTTCCGGTTCCGGGTTCTCACTGGCGTCAATCAACAGCATTTCTCCCACCCGCTGAGCGCTCTGTTCCTGCAACAAGGCATCGAACTGTTTGCCACCATTGCAGAAATTCACATAACTACTGTCGCCGAGCGCAATCACGCCATAACGCAGATTCGGCTGGAAGCCCAGGGTATCTTTAATTCCCTGAAAGAGCGGCACAATGCTATCAGGAAGGTCGCCCTGCCCGGTCGTGGACGTAACCACCAGAACATACTTATCCTGATAGGGCAGCCAGTCGCTTAATTCAGGATCTTCAAATACCGTTGCTTTGTGGCCCTGCGCGGTCAGAATTGCTTCCGCTTCTTCCGCCACTAACAGCGAATTTCCGTACATAGTGCCGACAAAAATACCAATTTCCGCCATACCGTTTTCTCCCTGGATTAGGAACTTATCTCTCCATCCTGACCCGATGGCGCACTGAACTCAACCCTTTCATTTTCAGGAAGCAGACCCCGCCAGCCAAATTGTGATAACGCCTGCATCCAGGTGTCGTCCAGGCCCGCGTGAATAGTCAGTGGCTCGCCAGTAAAAGGATGCGTCAATGACAACTGACTGGCATGCAGCATTAACCGCTGAAGGCCAAAATGTTCAGCACCGCTGCGATTCTGGCGTAAATCACCATGTTTGCTGTCGCCAATAATCGGGTGGCGCAAATGGGCAAGATGGCGACGGAGCTGGTGCTTACGTCCGGTTTTCGGCTCCAGTTCCACCAGGCCGTAGCGCGTGGTCGGGTAACGTCCGGTCGCTACCGGCATTTCTACGGTCGCCAGACCGCGATAATGCGTCACTGCTGGCTGCGGGCCTTTATCTTCGCGGGCAAATTTATCAGCGATTTTGTCCAGTTCTTCCACCAGTGGATAATCCAGCACCGCTTCTTCCATCAACCAGCCGCGCACAATCGCATGGTAACGTTTCTGGATTTGGTGCTGTTCAAACTGTTGTGCCAGCAGCCGTCCGGCCTCGCTGGATAATCCCATCAACAACACACCAGAAGTGGGTCGGTCCAGACGATGAGCAGTAAACACATGCTGGCCTATCAGGTCACGCACGGTTTGCATGACCACTACTTTCTCGTCGCGATCCAGCCAGCTGCGGTGAACCAGCCAGCCGGAGGGTTTATTTACCGCAACCAGCCATTCATCCTGATAGAGTATTTCCAGCATTAGCTCGCATCATCCGCAAAAAGAGCATCCAGTTTTTCCAGCTCAGCCAGAATAAGCGCGCGTTGCGGATGATCAGTCGCCAGCGCCATTTCATAATAGGGTGCAACGGCAAAAGCTCCCGGTAACGGCTGGTTGTTATCTAACAAATCGTGCATTCGCGGGATCAGCACCCACTGCAACCACTCCAGTGGTTCCATGGTGTCCATAAAGAACGGTTGGGTACTGTTAAATTGATGCGGCTGGGGTTTATCGTTTCGCCAGTGCTGATGTTCACGCAGTAACGCTTCAAGCGCCTGCAACTGGAGACGAACGCGGTCATGAGTGGTCATAAAGCAACCTCAATAAGAAAAACTGCCGCGAAGGATAGCAGGAATAAAAAAAGGGAGCACTGTATTCACAGTGCTCCCGGTTCGTTTCGCAGCATTCCGGCTACTTTTGTTGCTCCCTGCTCATCCTTGACAACTTTTCCTCTGGCCTTGCGGCCAATCGTTCATCCTGAACTATTGCTTCCTGCTCACACCACCCCGATGTGATACTTCATCCTGAAGTGTTCCTGGCCTTCCTGACCCACCGAATCATCCTGACCGGTTCTCATTCTCCATCCTGGAGGTGTCCTTTAACGCGTCCTGCGTCATCCTCTTCGCTTCATCCAGAAGCCTTTCCCTGAAACACCATCCTGGTGTGTCCTTCAGAAGTGTCATCATCCTGATGTTCACTTCGTTGTCTGACTCCCTGTCGACGAAGATAGAATCGTCTTTTTCGCGAAGTCTTACAAGGCACTTACAGACAATGCCTTAAGGAAAATTTCATATGAAAGTTAAGAATTAACAAGCAACATGTTGTTTTTAAATGAGAATAACGATTCTTATCTTTTTAAGTATTCGCTTATTTCCTGGCGATCTCCTACAGAGTCTGTAAGAGATCTCTCACAACCAGATGGGGTATTTGGATTACAGAAGAGGCTTAAGTTGATTAAGGAATTCCGCAAGATTTGAGGCTAAATGCGTCCGTTTACGTGTTCCTAGCGTCTCTTTGCACACTTCACCGGAGAGATTACACACCGAGATGACCTCTAACTCTTCTTCCAGCGTCGCGATAAATAGCGTGGGCGGCAGTTTTAGCCTTTTCTGAGTCACCAGATGACCAATCAGATTTTCCTGCACCCGACGGAAATCGTCTTCACTCCAGGTTTGCAGCAATGTCAGTTTGATATCGCCAAACTGCGCGTGCATATCCCCGGCAAACTGAGTCGTATAAAAGGTATGAATCGTGGGTTGTATCACAATATCAAAAGCGCGTTCAACCGCGTTTACATTTTGTTCCCCGGTAAACGGCTGGGGTTGCCAGTATACGGCATCTTCGGTAGTTGAAATAATGCACGGTGAAGGAACGCCGTACAGTTCCTCACTTAACGGCCAGCTTTTATGCTCTTCATGCCACGCATCGCAGTAGCGTGCAGTAAAATCTTTCAGGGCTTGTGCGGTCAAATCGTCCACTAATTTCTCTCTTCACTTAAACCAGATACACTTGTCGTTTAGTTTATCTGGTTTATGACGGTGAAACATGTCTTCTTATGCAAACCATCAGGCACTTGCGGGCCTGACTCTTGGAAAATCAACCGATTACCGGGATACCTATGACGCCAGCCTACTGCAAGGCGTTCCACGCAGCCTGAATCGCGACCCGCTGGGTCTGAAAGCGGATAACCTGCCTTTTCACGGTACGGATATCTGGACGCTGTATGAACTTTCCTGGCTGAATGCGAAAGGTTTGCCGCAGGTCGCTGTCGGTCATGTTGAACTTGATTACACCAGCGCAAATCTGATTGAGTCGAAGAGTTTTAAGCTCTATCTCAACAGTTTTAACCAGACGCGTTTTAATAACTGGGATGAGGTGCGCCAGACGCTGGAGCGCGACTTAAGCACTTGCGCTCAGGGTAAGGTTAGCGTGGCGTTATATCGTCTTGATGAACTGGAAGGCCAACCGATAGGTCATTTCAATGGCACTTGCATTGATGACCAGGATATCACTATCGATAACTATGAATTCACTACTGACTATCTGGAGAATGCCACCAGTGGCGAAAAAGTAGTAGAAGAGACGCTCGTCAGCCACCTGCTGAAATCAAATTGCCTGATCACCCATCAACCAGATTGGGGATCGATCCAAATTCAGTATCGTGGACGCCAAATTGACAGAGAAAAACTGCTGCGTTACCTGGTTTCTTTCCGTCATCACAACGAGTTCCACGAACAGTGCGTGGAACGCATCTTTAATGACCTGTTACGCTTCTGCCAGCCAGAGAAATTGAGCGTTTACGCACGTTATACCCGTCGTGGCGGTCTGGACATTAACCCGTGGCGCAGTAATAGCGATTTTGTCCCATCGACCACAAGACTGGTTCGGCAATAAATTTTTTCTCAATTTTGCGTGCTGGATTCACGCAGAAGGTTGTGAAAGGTCATCAGGCAGGGCTATTGTAATCAAAGGGAATGACGATATTCGTCCCATAAGGAGTTTTTCTTGATTACACATATTAGCCCGCTTGGCTCCATGGATATGTTGTCGCAGCTGGAAGTGGATATGCTTAAACGCACCGCCAGCAGCGACCTCTATCAACTGTTTCGCAACTGTTCACTTGCCGTACTGAACTCCGGTAGTTTGACCGATAACAGCAAAGAATTGCTGTCTCGTTTTGAAAATTTCGATATTAACGTCCTGCGCCGTGAACGCGGCGTAAAGCTGGAACTGATAAATCCCCCGGAAGAGGCTTTTGTCGATGGGCGAATTATTCGCGCTTTGCAGGCCAACTTGTTCGCGGTTCTGCGTGACATTCTCTTCGTTTACGGGCAAATCCATAACACCGTTCGTTTTCCCAACCTGAATCTCGACAACTCCGTCCACATCACTAACCTGGTCTTTTCCATCTTGCGTAACGCTCGCGCACTGCATGTCGGTGAAGCGCCAAATATGGTGGTCTGCTGGGGCGGGCACTCAATTAACGAAAACGAGTATTTGTATGCCCGTCGCGTCGGGAATCAGCTGGGCCTGCGTGAGCTGAATATCTGCACCGGCTGTGGTCCGGGAGCGATGGAAGCGCCGATGAAAGGCGCTGCGGTCGGACACGCACAGCAGCGTTACAAAGACAGTCGTTTTATTGGTATGACAGAGCCGTCGATTATCGCCGCTGAACCGCCTAACCCGCTGGTCAACGAATTGATCATCATGCCGGATATCGAAAAACGTCTGGAAGCGTTTGTCCGTATCGCTCACGGTATCATTATCTTCCCTGGCGGTGTGGGTACGGCAGAAGAGTTGCTGTATTTGCTGGGAATTTTAATGAACCCGGCCAACAAAGATCAGGTTTTACCATTGATCCTCACCGGCCCGAAAGAGAGCGCCGACTACTTCCGCGTACTGGACGAGTTTGTCGTGCATACATTGGGTGAAAACGCGCGCCGCCATTACCGCATCATCATTGATGACGCCGCTGAAGTCGCTCGTCAGATGAAAAAATCGATGCCGCTGGTGAAAGAAAATCGCCGCGACACAGGCGATGCCTACAGCTTTAACTGGTCAATGCGCATTGCGCCAGATTTGCAAATGCCGTTTGAGCCGTCTCACGAGAATATGGCTAATCTGAAGCTTTACCCGGATCAACCCGTTGAAGTGCTGGCTGCCGACCTGCGCCGTGCGTTCTCCGGTATTGTGGCGGGTAACGTAAAAGAAGTCGGTATTCGCGCCATTGAAGAGTTTGGTCCTTATAAAATCAACGGCGATAAAGAGATTATGCGTCGTATGGATGACCTGCTACAGGGTTTTGTTGCCCAGCATCGTATGAAGTTGCCAGGCTCAGCCTACATCCCTTGCTACGAAATCTGCACGTAATCTCCCTCCCCCGGTGACGTTTGTTGCCGGGTTTTCTCGTTTTTGGTCACATACCCATCAATTTATTTCATTTGTTATATGAATGTTTCTTACCACCCTCATGCGATAAATTTCATTACAGTTAATATGTCATACAATTTATGTTGTAACGCAAACGTTTCCCTATTTTCATAAACCACATTTTATCGCTATGAAAAAGAAATTATCGCCATGATTAACTAAAAGTATTGATTTTTTCAGTTCAACCTACATATATTGCGCGCCCCGGAAGAAGTCAGATGTCGTTTAATGGGCAAATATTGCCCTTAAATTCTCTTTTACTTTTGATTTACAGAGTAAAGCGTTGGGATAATCTATCTTCCAAGTAGATTATTGTATTTGGGATCAAGATCACTGATAGATACATAACTTGTGTGTATCTTTCCGCCCTCAAATTATTACGGCGGTAAATGATTAAGCCATCGCCTATAGACAGATTTCATTTTTACGGTCAGGCACCTTCCCGGGCTGAACTGGCTAAAAGCTGAATTATTTGCATTCCTCCAGGAGAAATAGATGGAAACGACTCAAACCAGCACGATTGCGTCGAAAGACTCTCGTAGTGCCTGGCGCAAGACAGACACCATGTGGATGCTGGGCCTTTACGGCACGGCAATCGGCGCGGGCGTGCTGTTCCTGCCAATCAACGCCGGTGTTGGCGGTATGATCCCGCTGATCATCATGGCTATCCTTGCGTTCCCGATGACATTTTTTGCTCACCGCGGTCTGACTCGCTTCGTACTGTCTGGTAAAAACCCGGGCGAAGACATCACCGAGGTTGTAGAAGAACACTTTGGTATTGGCGCAGGTAAACTGATTACCCTGCTCTACTTCTTCGCTATCTACCCGATTCTGCTGGTTTATAGCGTGGCAATCACCAATACAGTTGAAAGCTTCATGTCTCACCAGCTGGGTATGACACCACCGCCGCGTGCGATTCTGTCGCTGATCCTGATCGTGGGTATGATGACCATCGTTCGCTTCGGTGAGCAGATGATCGTTAAAGCGATGAGTATTCTGGTATTCCCGTTTGTTGGCGTACTGATGCTGCTGGCTCTGTACCTGATCCCGCAGTGGAACGGCGCAGCACTGGAAACGCTGTCTCTGGACACTGCATCTGCAACCGGAAACGGTCTTTGGATGACCCTGTGGCTGGCAATTCCGGTAATGGTGTTCTCGTTCAACCACTCTCCGATCATCTCTTCTTTCGCCGTTGCGAAGCGTGAAGAGTACGGCGATATGGCAGAACAGAAATGCTCGAAGATCCTGGCATTCGCACACATCATGATGGTGCTGACCGTAATGTTCTTCGTCTTCAGCTGTGTACTGAGCCTGACTCCAGCAGACCTGGCTGCGGCTAAAGAGCAGAACATCTCGATTCTGTCTTACCTGGCTAACCACTTTAACGCGCCGATCATCGCGTGGATGGCTCCGATTATCGCGATTATCGCTATCACCAAATCCTTCCTCGGCCACTACCTGGGCGCACGTGAAGGCTTCAACGGTATGGTGATTAAATCTCTGCGTGGTAAAGGTAAGTCTATCGAAATCAACAAGCTGAACCGTATCACTGCGCTGTTCATGCTGGTAACGACCTGGATTGTTGCCACCCTGAACCCGAGCATCCTGGGTATGATTGAAACCCTGGGCGGCCCAATCATCGCGATGATCCTGTTCCTGATGCCGATGTACGCAATTCAGAAAGTACCGGCAATGCGTAAGTACAGCGGTCACATCAGCAACGTATTCGTTGTCGTGATGGGTCTGATTGCAATCTCCGCAATCTTCTACTCTCTGTTCAGCTAAGTCCTTTCGCGCCGCTTTCGGGCGGCGCTTCCTCCGTTTTAACGCGATGTATTTCCTATGATTAGCGTATTCGATATTTTCAAAATCGGCATTGGCCCTTCCAGTTCTCATACCGTTGGACCAATGAAAGCGGGTAAACAATTTACCGACGATCTGATTGCCCGTAACCTGCTTAAAGACGTGACCCGCGTGGTGGTTGACGTGTACGGCTCGCTCTCTCTGACCGGTAAAGGCCACCACACTGATATCGCCATTATTATGGGCCTGGCGGGTAACCTGCCGGATACCGTGGATATCGATTCCATCCCTGGTTTTATTCAGGATGTGAATACTCATGGTCGCCTGATGCTGGCAAACGGTCAGCATGAAGTGGAGTTCCCGGTTGATCAGTGCATGAACTTCCATGCCGACAACCTTTCTCTGCATGAAAACGGTATGCGCATTACCGCACTGGCGGGCGATAAAGTCGTTTACAGCCAGACTTACTACTCTATCGGCGGTGGCTTTATCGTTGATGAAGAACATTTTGGCCAGCAGGATAGCGCACCGGTTGAAGTTCCTTATCCGTACAGTTCAGCAGCCGATCTGCAAAAACATTGTCAGGAAACCGGGCTGTCACTCTCTGGCCTGATGATGAAAAACGAGCTGGCGCTGCACAGCAAAGAAGAGCTGGAACAGCACCTGGCGAACGTCTGGGAAGTCATGCGTGGCGGTATTGAGCGTGGTATTTCTACCGAAGGCGTGTTACCTGGCAAACTGCGCGTTCCACGCCGTGCTGCGGCACTACGCCGGATGCTGGTCAGCCAGGATAAAACCACCACTGACCCGATGGCGGTTGTTGACTGGATCAACATGTTTGCACTGGCAGTGAACGAAGAGAATGCTGCTGGCGGTCGCGTGGTGACTGCGCCGACTAACGGTGCGTGCGGGATTATCCCGGCTGTGCTGGCGTACTACGATAAGTTTATCCGCGAAGTGAACGCTAACTCACTGGCTCGTTATCTGCTGGTAGCCAGCGCCATTGGTTCTCTTTATAAGATGAACGCGTCGATTTCTGGTGCCGAAGTGGGTTGCCAGGGTGAAGTTGGCGTGGCGTGCTCTATGGCGGCAGCTGGTCTGGCAGAACTGTTAGGCGCAAGCCCGGCGCAGGTGTGCATCGCGGCGGAAATCGCCATGGAGCATAACCTCGGTCTGACGTGTGACCCGGTTGCTGGACAGGTGCAGGTACCGTGCATCGAGCGTAACGCCATTGCGGCAGTAAAAGCGGTGAACGCCGCGCGTATGGCGCTGCGCCGTACCAGCGAGCCGCGCGTCTGCCTCGATAAAGTTATCGAGACCATGTACGAAACAGGTAAAGATATGAACGCCAAGTACCGCGAAACCTCTCGCGGTGGCCTGGCAATGAAGATCGTTGCCTGCGATTAATCTCTCCCGGAGGCCTCGTTTTGCGAGGCCTCTTCCCGTTTTCTCAACCAGCCATAGCCTGTTCCGGCATCGAATGTTACCCTTATCGCCTGATCTTTAAGGGGGTTATCGTGGCTGTTCATTTGCTTATTGTCGATGCACTGAATCTTATTCGTCGCATTCATGCCGTTCAGGGTTCGCCCTGTGTCGAAACCTGCCAGCACGCGCTCGATCAGCTCATTATGCACAGCCAGCCAACCCACGCGGTCGCCGTTTTTGATGATGAAAACCGCAGTAGCGGCTGGCGTCATCAGCGTTTACCAGATTACAAAGCGGGTCGACCGCCAATGCCGGAAGAGTTGCACGACGAGATGCCTGCATTACGCGCCGCCTTTGAGCAACGCGGCGTCCCGTGCTGGTCCGCCAGCGGCAACGAAGCCGATGACTTAGCCGCCACGCTGGCGGTCAAAGTGACACAGGCCGGGCATCAGGCAACGATTGTTTCGACAGATAAAGGCTACTGTCAGTTACTTTCACCGACATTACGTATTCGTGATTACTTCCAGAAACGTTGGCTGGATGCGCCATTTATCGATAAAGAATTTGGCGTTCAACCGCAGCAGTTGCCCGATTACTGGGGACTTGCGGGGATCAGCAGTTCAAAGGTACCGGGTGTTGTGGGGATCGGACCAAAAAGCGCCACGCAGCTGCTGGTCGAGTTTAAGAGTCTGGAAGGGATATATGAGAATCTGAATGCGGTTGCCGAAAAGTGGCGCAAAAAATTAGAAACCCATAAAGAGATGGCGTTTCTGTGCCGCGATATTGCCCGCTTACAAACCGATTTGCATATCGACGGCAATTTACAGCAATTGCGGTTGGTACGGTAACGGCGTGCCGGATACGGCGCAAACGTCGCATCCGGCATTATCACATCAGCGCATTTACCAGGCGGTATGGTAAAGCTCTACAATATCCTCAAGCGTTGCTTCACGCGGGTTGCCACCGGTACAAACATCATCCAGTGCCGCCTGCGCCAGTGTCGGAATATCTTCCTTACGTACACCAACATCACGTAAATGTGGCGGAATACCGACATCACGGTTGAGAGCAAACACCGCTTCAACAGCGGCATTACGCGCCTCTTCCAGGCTCATACCTTCCACTTTCACGCCCATAACGCGTGCGATATCGCGGTACTTCTCACCGGTAAAGTCAGCGTTATAACGCATAACATGCGGTAACAGGATGGCGTTCGCAACACCGTGTGGCGTGTTGTAAAACGCGCCCAGTGGATGCGCCATACCATGCACCAACCCTAACCCAACATTCGAGAATCCCATACCCGCAACATACTGCCCGAGCGCCATTTCTTCTCCGGCATCCTTATCACCAGCAACCGATCCTCGCAGCGCCCCAGCAATGATTTCAATCGCTTTAATGTGCAGCGCATCGGTTAGCGCCCACGCGCCACGGGTAATATACCCCTCAATAGCATGAGTGAGCGCATCGACACCCGTCGCGGCTTTCAGCGCTGGAGGCATACCATCCATCATGTCAGCGTCAATAAACGCCACCTGCGGGATATCATGCGGATCAACGCAAACAAACTTGCGCCGTTTTTCTTCGTCAGTGATCACGTAGTTAATGGTCACTTCTGCCGCAGTACCTGCTGTGGTGGGGATTGCCAGAATCGGTACACTGGGTTTATTGGTCGGGGAAAGCCCTTCCAGGCTACGCACATCGGCAAACTCCGGGTTGTTGCTGATAATGCCAATCGCTTTACAAGTATCCTGTGGAGAACCGCCACCAATAGCGATCAGGTAATCCGCGCCGCTATTCTGGAATACACCGAGCCCTTCTTTGACGACAGTAATTGTTGGGTTCGGCACTACGCCGTCGTAAATCGCCCATGCCAGCCCTGCAGCATCCATCTTATCGGTCACTTTTGCCACCACGCCGCATTGCACCAGCGTTTTATCGGTGACGATCAGCGCCTTCTGATAACCACGGCGTTTCACCTCATCGGTTAAAGCTCCAACAGCCCCCCGACCAAACCATGCCGTTTCGTTCAGAATCATTCTGTTAGCCATCATCCTTCTCCTTGTTGCTTTACGAAATTACTCTTCAATCCGTAACCCGTAGGTTTTGAATTTCTCCAGCACTACGGCAATCTCTTCATCGCTCAGCACTGGCACTGGGTCCGTAATCGCCAGGGTCGTCAGGTAAAGTTGCGCCAGCACTTCAACTTCATGCGCCAGCCATAACGCTTTCTCCAGATTCACCTCACAAGCGATAAGCCCATGATGTTGTAACAAAGTTGCCTTACGATTTTTGAGAGCCAGCGCAACATGTTCAGAAAGTTCGCGTGTTCCAAAGGTCGCATAAGGCGCGCAAGGAATAGAATTACCGCCAGCCGCCGCAATCATGTAGTGAATCGCGGGGATCGGTCGGTTAAGAATGGAAACTGCCGTACAATGAACGGCATGATTGTGAACAACCGCGTTGGCATCCGGTCTGCTTTGATAGGCCGCCATATGGAAACGCCACTCGCTTGAGGGGAGCTTTCCTTCCTCATGTTTGCCGTTGCCATCAATAAAGACAATATGCGACTCCGTCAGTTTTTCATATGGAATGCCTGTAGGCGTAATCAGCATCCCATCCTGATAACGTACACTGACGTTACCCGCTGTCCCCTGGTTCAGTCCCAGGCGGGTCATTTCCAGGCAAGTGTCAATAATCTGACGAGCAAGTTTATTTCGTTCCATTAGCTACCTCTCTCTGATTCAAAACAGGGCAATAATGTTGTTCCTTTCACACTATTGAATTAGCCGTTTAATTACCCACCATCTTCTTCCTGATTAACCAGAAAGAAATTCACAAGCTTATATTTTGTGACCTGGTTCAACTAATCACAGTAAATAACTGCAAGTTCTCTTTTTATAACCCTATTAAAAATGACCGCTCTTAAAAATATTTATCAAAACGGTCATTTTTCCATTCCCCCTCGCCAGAAATGCCCGTTTTCGGCACAAACAATTAATACGGTCATCGGGTTTGTGTTTTTTATGATTTATTTTCTGAAACGGGCATGAAATTTCGATTATTAAAGTGATGGTAGTCACATAAAGTCACCTCCCAACTAATAAGTGTGACCGCCGTCATATTACAGAGCGTTTTTTATTTGAAAATGAATCCATGAGTTCATTTCTGACAGGCAAATATTCACTGATATGAAGCCCGAACTCGCTGGTTTTGCACTTTTGAAAACATAACCGATTACGTGCTTAAGCTTCTGAACCTAAGAGGATGCTATGGGAAACACATCAATACAAACGCAGAGTTACCGTGCGGTAGATAAAGATGCAGGGCAAAGCAGAAGTTACATTATTCCATTCGCGCTGCTGTGCTCACTGTTTTTTCTTTGGGCGGTAGCCAATAACCTTAACGACATTTTATTACCTCAATTCCAGCAGGCTTTTACGCTGACAAATTTCCAGGCTGGCCTGATCCAATCGGCCTTTTACTTTGGTTATTTCATTATCCCAATCCCTGCTGGGATATTGATGAAAAAACTCAGTTATAAAGCAGGGATTATTACCGGATTGTTTTTATATGCCTTCGGCGCTGCATTATTCTGGCCCGCCGCAGAAATAATGAACTACACCTTGTTTTTAGTTGGCCTATTTATTATTGCAGCCGGATTAGGTTGTCTGGAAACTGCCGCCAACCCTTTTGTTACGGTATTAGGGCCGGAAAGCAGTGGTCACTTCCGCTTAAATCTTGCGCAAACATTTAACTCATTTGGCGCAATTATCGCGGTTGTCTTTGGGCAAAGTCTTATTTTGTCTAACGTGCCACATCAATCGCAAGACGTTCTCGATAAAATGTCTCCAGAGCAATTGAGTGCGTATAAACACAGCCTGGTATTATCGGTACAGACACCTTATATGATCATCGTGGCTATCGTGTTACTGGTCGCCCTGCTGATCATGCTGACGAAATTCCCGGCATTGCAGAGTGATAATCACAGTGACGCCAAACAAGGATCGTTCTCCGCATCGCTTTCTCGCCTGGCGCGTATTCGCCACTGGCGCTGGGCAGTATTAGCGCAATTCTGCTATGTCGGCGCACAAACAGCCTGCTGGAGCTATTTGATTCGCTACGCTGTAGAAGAAATTCCAGGTATGACAGCAGGCTTTGCCGCTAACTATTTAACCGGAACCATGGTGTGCTTCTTTATTGGTCGTTTCACCGGTACCTGGCTCATCAGTCGCTTCGCACCACACAAAGTCCTGGCCGCCTACGCATTAATCGCTATGGCACTGTGCCTGATCTCAGCCTTCGCTGGCGGTCATGTGGGCTTAATAGCCCTGACTTTATGCAGCGCCTTTATGTCGATTCAGTACCCAACAATCTTCTCGCTGGGCATTAAGAATCTCGGCCAGGACACCAAATACGGTTCGTCCTTCATCGTTATGACCATCATTGGCGGCGGTATTGTCACTCCGGTCATGGGTTTTGTCAGTGACGCGGCGGGCAACATCCCCACTGCTGAACTGATCCCCGCACTCTGCTTCGCGGTCATCTTTATCTTTGCCCGTTTCCGTTCTCAAACAGCAACTAACTGAACATATTTTCCGAATAAAGTGAGGAATCTGTAATGAAAAAAATCAGCTTACCGAAAATTGGTATCCGCCCGGTTATTGACGGTCGTCGCATGGGTGTTCGTGAGTCGCTTGAAGAACAAACAATGAATATGGCGAAAGCCACGGCTGCACTGCTGACCGAGAAACTGCGCCATGCCTGTGGAGCTGCCGTCGAGTGTGTCATTTCCGATACCTGTATCGCGGGTATGGCTGAAGCCGCTGCTTGCGAAGAAAAATTCAGCAGTCAGAATGTAGGCCTCACCATTACGGTAACCCCTTGCTGGTGCTATGGCAGTGAAACCATCGATATGGATCCAACCCGCCCGAAAGCCATTTGGGGCTTTAACGGCACTGAACGTCCCGGCGCTGTTTACCTGGCAGCGGCTCTGGCAGCTCACAGCCAGAAAGGCATCCCGGCATTCTCCATTTACGGTCATGACGTTCAGGATGCCGATGACACATCGATTCCTGCCGATGTTGAAGAAAAACTGCTGCGCTTTGCCCGCGCCGGTTTGGCCGTCGCCAGCATGAAAGGTAAAAGCTATCTGTCGCTGGGCGGCGTTTCGATGGGTATCGCCGGTTCCATCGTTGATCACAACTTCTTTGAATCCTGGCTGGGAATGAAAGTCCAGGCGGTGGATATGACCGAACTGCGTCGCCGTATCGATCAGAAGATTTACGACGAAGCCGAACTGGAAATGGCGCTGGCCTGGGCTGATAAAAACTTCCGCTATGGCGAAGATGAAAATAACAAACAGTATCAACGCAATGCCGAGCAAAGCCGCGCAGTTCTGCGCGAAAGTTTACTGATGGCGATGTGTATCCGCGACATGATGCAAGGCAACAGCAAACTGGCCGATATTGGCCGCGTGGAAGAATCACTTGGCTACAACGCCATCGCTGCAGGCTTCCAGGGGCAACGTCACTGGACCGATCAATATCCCAATGGCGATACCGCTGAAGCGATCCTCAACAGTTCATTTGACTGGAATGGCGTGCGCAAACCGTTTGTCGTGGCGACCGAAAACGACAGTCTTAACGGCGTGGCAATGTTAATGGGCCACCAGCTCACCGGCACCGCTCAGATATTTGCCGATGTCCGTACCTACTGGTCACCAGAAGCAATTGAGCGTGTAACGGGGCATAAACTGGACGGGCTGGCAGAACACGGCATCATCCATTTGATCAACTCCGGTTCTGCTGCGCTGGACGGCTCCTGTAAACAACGCGACAGCGAAGGTAAACCGACGATGAAGCCGCACTGGGAAATCTCTCAGCAAGAGGCTGACGCTTGCCTCGCCGCTACCGAATGGTGCCCGGCGATCCACGAATACTTCCGTGGCGGCGGTTACTCTTCCCGCTTCCTTACCGAAGGCGGCGTCCCGTTCACCATGACTCGTGTCAACATCATCAAAGGCCTGGGACCGGTACTGCAAATCGCGGAAGGCTGGAGCGTGGAATTGCCGAAGGATGTGCATGACATCCTCAACAAACGCACCAACTCAACCTGGCCAACCACCTGGTTTGCACCGCGCCTCACCGGTAAAGGGCCGTTTACGGATGTGTACTCGGTAATGGCGAACTGGGGCGCTAACCACGGAGTTCTGACCATCGGCCACGTTGGCGCAGACTTTATCACTCTTGCCTCCATGCTGCGTATCCCGGTATGTATGCACAACGTTGAAGAGACCAAAGTGTATCGTCCTTCTGCCTGGGCCGCGCACGGCATGGATATTGAAGGCCAGGATTACCGCGCTTGCCAGAACTACGGCCCGTTGTACAAGCGTTAATACATGACTCCCTGATGTGATGCCCGGTCGCTCCGGCTACCGGGCCTGAACAAGCAAGAGTGGTTAGCCGGATAAGCAATGTTATCCGGCTATATTGCAGGAGCGATTATGAAACAAGAAGTTATCCTGGTACTCGACTGTGGCGCGACCAATGTCAGGGCCATCGCGGTTAATCGGCAGGGAAAAATTGTTGCCCGCGCCTCAACGCCTAATGCCAGCGATATCGCGATGGAAAACAACACCTGGCACCAGTGGTCTTTAGACGCCATTTTGCAACGCTTTGCTGATTGCTGTCGGCAAATCAATAGTGAACTGACTGATTGCCATATCCGCGGTATCGCCGTCACCACCTTTGGTGTGGATGGCGCTCTGGTAGATAAGCAAGGCAATCTGCTCTATCCGATCATTAGCTGGAAATGTCCGCGAACAGCCGCGGTAATGGACAATATTGAACGGTTGATCTCCGCACAGCAGTTGCAGGCTATTTCTGGAGTCGGAGCCTTTAGTTTCAATACGTTATATAAGTTGGTGTGGTTGAAAGAAAATCATCCACAACTGCTGGAACGCGCGCACGCCTGGCTCTTTATTTCGTCACTGATTAACCACCGTTTAACCGGCGAATTCACTACTGATATTACGATGGCCGGAACCAGCCAGATGCTGGATATCCAGCAACGCGATTTCAGTCCGCAAATTTTACAAGCCACCGGTATTCCACGCCGACTCTTCCCTCGTCTGGTGGAAGCGGGTGAACAGATTGGTACGCTACAGAACAGCGCCGCAGCAATGCTCGGCTTACCCGTTGGCATACCGGTGATTTCCGCAGGTCACGATACCCAGTTCGCCCTTTTTGGCGCTGGTGCCGAACAAAATGAACCCGTGCTCTCTTCCGGTACATGGGAAATTTTAATGGTCCGCAGCGCCCAGGTTGATACTTCGCTGTTAAGTCAGTACGCCGGTTCTACCTGCGAACTGGATAGCCAGGCAGGGTTGTATAACCCAGGTATGCAATGGCTGGCATCCGGCGTGCTGGAATGGGTGAGAAAACTGTTCTGGACGGCTGAAACTCCCTGGCAAATATTGATTGAAGAAGCTCGCCTGATCGCGCCTGGCGCAGATGGAGTGAAAATGCAGTGTGATTTATTGTCGTGCCAGAACGCTGGCTGGCAAGGCGTAACGCTTAATACCACGCGGGGGCATTTCTATCGCGCGGCGCTGGAAGGGTTAACCACGCAATTACAGCGCAATCTACAGATGCTGGAAAAAATCGGGCACTTTAAAGCCTCTGAATTATTGTTAGTCGGCGGAGGAAGTCGCAACACATTGTGGAATCAGATTAAAGCCAATATGCTTGATATTCCGGTAAAAGTTCTCGACGATGCCGAAACGACCGTCGCAGGAGCTGCGCTGTTTGGTTGGTATGGCGTAGGGGAATTTAACAGCCCGGAAGAAGCCCGTGCACAGATTCATTATCAGTACCGTTATTTCTACCCGCAAACTGAACCTGAATTTATAGAGGAAGTGTGAAATGCTGAAAACAATTTCGCCGTTAATTTCTCCCGAACTATTGAAAGTGCTGGCAGAGATGGGGCATGGAGATGAAATTATTTTTTCCGATGCTCACTTTCCCGCCCATTCGATGGGACCGCAGGTGATCCGCGCTGATGGCCTGTTGGTGAGCGACTTGCTCCAGGCGATTATCCCGTTATTTGAGCTGGACAGTTATGCACCACCGCTGGTGATGATGGCGGCGGTAGAAGGTGACACTCTCGATCCTGAAGTAGAACGACGTTACCGTAATGCGCTTTCACTACAAGCCCCGTGTCCTGACATCATCCGCATCAATCGTTTTGCGTTTTATGAACGGGCGCAAAAAGCCTTTGCGATCGTTATCACAGGCGAACGAGCGAAGTACGGGAATATTCTTTTAAAAAAAGGGGTAACACCGTAATCTCATACCGGTACGCCCGCATGACGCGGGCGGTTATCGAATGATGGGGTGAAAAATATGAAAGCGGCACGCCAGCAAGCGATAGTCGACCTGCTGCTGAACCATACCAGCCTGACCACGGAAGCTCTCTCTGAACAGCTAAAGGTCAGTAAAGAAACCATTCGTCGCGATCTCAATGAATTACAGACGCAGGGTAAAATTCTGCGCAATCATGGACGCGCTAAATATATCCACCGTCAAAATCAAGACAGTGGCGATCCCTTTCACATCCGGCTGAAAAGCCATTATGCGCATAAAGCAGATATCGCGCGCGAGGCGCTCGCGTGGATTGAAGAAGGGATGGTGATAGCCTTAGACGCCAGTTCAACCTGCTGGTATCTGGCACGCCAGTTGCCTGACATCAACATTCAGGTCTTCACCAATAGCCATCCGATTTGCCATGAACTCGGTAAACGCGAACGCATTCAACTGATCAGTTCCGGCGGCACACTTGAGCGCAAATATGGCTGTTACGTCAATCCCTCGCTGATTTCCCAACTTAAATCGCTGGAAATCGATCTGTTTATTTTTTCTTGTGAAGGGATCGATAGCAGCGGCGCACTGTGGGACTCCAATGCCATCAACGCTGATTACAAATCGATGCTATTAAAACGTGCCGCGCAATCGTTGTTATTGATTGATAAAAGTAAATTTAATCGTTCAGGGGAAGCCCGCATCGGGCATCTGGATGAGGTAACGCACATTATTTCTGATGAGCGCCAGGTTGCAACTTCTTTGGTAACAGCCTGACGGAAAGGGTAGCAGGCCGGAGGCGACGCCCCGGCCTTGCCTGTTATCGCTCGTCGCGACGACCACCCACCGCAGCCCAGATGCGGCGGACGTGCACCGTCACTTCTTCGCGATCGTGATACAACTGCCGCGCCTGAATCTGAGCATTTATGCCATGTTCATCAAGCTGTGCCTGAATATACGCCAGATTGTGTGACACTTCTTCGTAGCGTTTTTTCATCGGCAGTTTGAGGTTGAAAATGGTTTCACGACACCAGCCATTAACCAGCCACTGCGCCATCAATGCCGCAACTTTCGCCGGTTTTTCAACCATATCGCATACCATCCAGGAGATATTGCTGCGCGTCGGACGGAATTTGAAACCGTCTTCCCGCAGCCACGTCACCTGTCCGGTATCCATCAGACTTTGCGCCATCGGGCCGTTGTCGACGGAATAAACCCACATGTTGCGCTTCACCAGTTGGTAGGTCCAGCCGCCTGGGCAAGCGCCCAAATCCACCGCCCACATCCCGTTCGCCAGGCGTTCATCCCACTCATCCGCAGGAATAAACACATGAAATGCCTCTTCCAGTTTGAGCGTGGAACGACTCGGCGCATCTGCCGGAAATTTCAGGCGCGGAATGCCCATATAGAACGGCGAATTATTGTTGCTGTATGAGTAACCGGTATAGCAGCAGCCTGGTGCAATAAAGAATACATGCACAACCGGACGCTTCGGCGTTTCATAGTTCGCCAGCACCCCAGCATCGCGCAAGGCAGCGCGTAGCGGAACAGTGAATTTACGGCAGAATTTCAGCAACTCTTTGCTTTCGTTGGTATCGGCAACGTCAACACGCAGTTCACCGCCCTTCTCTACTACGCCCTGCAACATGCCGACAATGGGGGTAATACGATCTTCTGGCGGCAAATGCTGCAAGAGTTCCCCCACCACAAACCACTGGCGGGCAAAAATTAATGAACTGAACGGCAGCTCACGGATTAACTTATCGCCATCATCAGGTTGATAACATTCATAAATGACATAACCCGCATTCTCTTTCACGCGGGCAAAACCGAAAATTTCCCGCTGGCCGGCTTTATCGGTAATTTCTGCGGCGCACTCTTTTTCAAAGCCCGGACGGCACAGCAATACAACCTTATTCATGACTTACGCCCTTGCGCTTTAAACGGATAGCACCAACTAACATTAACGCCCAGCCCGCAAGGAAGCTCACGCCGCCAACCGGTGTGACAAACGCCCACAAACGCAGATGGGACAGCGCCAGGCAATAAAGGCTGCCGCTGAACAGCACCGTGCCTAACGCGAGGAAAACGCTACTCCAGTAAAACCAGATACTGATGCGACGCTGCATTGCCACCGCCAGACCTAAGATCGCCAGCGTATGAAACGCCTGGTATTCGAGGCCGGTCTGGATCCAGCCCATCTCAACGGCCCCCATGGTTTTACTTAACACATGCGCGCCAAAAGCGCCCAGAGCTACAAAAATGAAGCCGCTAATGGCGGCGAAAATCAGCATAAAACGGCTGGTCATGGTCGTACCCTACGTAAATTATTGTTCATAACGAAAGCGGAATTTTTCTTGTTCAGCAGCGGCTTTCGCCAGGATCCATTGGCGAAAGGCGGCTATTTTACCCAGTTCTGCCTGGCTGTCATGACAAACCAGATAAAAAGCGTTTTTACTGACCAGAACATCATTAAACGGGCAAACAAGACGTCCGGCCTCGATTTCAGATTGCGCCATCACGTTATTTGCCAGCGCCACTCCCTGCCCGTGGATAGCCGCTTGCAGCACCATGGCGCTATGGCTAAAAATTGGCCCTTGCTGAACGTTGATATGATTTAACCCCAACTGTCGGGTATATGTCTGCCAGTCACGGCGTGACGCATCATGTAATAACGTATGTTTAGCCAGATCTTCCGGGGTCTTCAAGGGTTTTTCGCCAGTCAGCAGTAGCGGCGAGCACACCGGCAATAAATATTCAGCGTACAGTTTTTCCACCCGTAGCCCCGGCCAGTTGCCCCGACCATAAAATATCGCCACATCAACATCATCCGCCAGCTTATCTTCCTGACGATCAACCGCCTGGATTCGAACGTCAATTCCCGGATAAGCTGAATTAAAGCTGGAAAGTCGCGGAACCAACCAATGAATGGCGAAACTGGGGAGTAAACTGACCGTCAACGCCCCCTTAGCGCTACGGGCCTGGAGTTTACGCGTCGCTTCGGTTAATTGCGAAAATATCTCTTTGATATCGAGGAAATAGCTTTGACCTTCCTCGGTCAGCAGGAGTGAACGATTACGGCGGCGGAACAGTTTTAGCCCCAGAAAATCCTCAAGAGACTTGATTTGATGACTTACTGCGGCCTGGGTCACAAAAAGCTCTTCTGCTGCGCGAGTGAAACTTAAATGGCGTGCTGCGGCATCAAAAACTCGTAAGGCATTTAGCGGTGGTAATCGTTTAGACATGGCTTTTAAACTTTGATGTTAAATGAATTTAACAATTAGATCACACTGTGTAACCTATTAGTTTTTTTAATCTGAGCCATTATAAATTGTCCGTTGAGCTTCTACCAGCAAATACCTATAGTGGCGGCACTTCCTGAGCCGGAACGAAAAGTTTTATCGGAATGCGTGTTCTGGTGAACTTTTGGCTTACGGTTGTGATGTTGTGTTGTTGTGTTTGCAATTGGTCTGCGATTCAGACCATGGTAGCAAAGCTACCTTTTTTCACTTCCTGTACATTTACCCTGTCTGTCCATAGTGATTAATGTAGCACCGCCTAATTGCGGTGCTTTTTTTTACCTTGCGATCGCGAATTACTGATCCAGTTCGACCATCTCTTTCACGTCAGTACGGTTGATCTGCTGTTTGTTGCCATTAGCGTCTTTATACGAAATCATACCGGTATCGTTATCAGTCTGTGGTTTGCCGTCAGAGACGATGGTACGTCCGTCATTGGTGTGCATCACATAGTTCGAACCGGAACAGGCGCTCAGGGCAAAAGTCAGCATACAGGCAGAAATAATTGCGGCAGTCTTTTTCATCATCTTCTCCTTAAAGCGATTAATAAATCTTAATAGTATTGATTAACAGGCTAAAATTAACGCCTAACACTATTCAGCATATGTTACTGACGCGGCTTCGCCAGGATATCCAGATAATTCTGATGGTTAGCACTCTCCTTGTATCAAAGTGAATTTTGCGTCACGATCGGTGCATCAAGCCGAGGAGTACCATGAACGTTTTTAATCCCGCGCAGTTTCGCGCCCAGTTTCCCGCGCTACAGGATGCGGGCGTCTATCTCGACAGCGCCGCGACCACGCTTAAACCTGAAGCCGTGGTTGAAGCCACCCGACAGTTTTATAGCCTGAGCGCCGGAAACGTCCATCGCAGCCAGTTTGCCGAAGCCCAACGCCTGACCGCGCGTTATGAAGCTGCACGGGAGAAAGTGGCGCAATTACTGAATGCACCAGATGACAAAACTATCGTCTGGACGCGCGGCACCACTGAATCCATCAACATGGTGGCGCAATGCTATGCGCGTCCGCATCTGCAACCGGGCGATGAGATTATTGTCAGCGTGGCAGAACACCACGCCAACCTCGTCCCCTGGCTGATGGTCGCCCAACAAACTGGAGCCAAAGTGGTGAAATTGCCGCTTAATGCGCAGCGACTGCCGGATGTCGATTTGTTGCCAGAACTGATCACACCTCGTAGTCGAATTCTTGCTCTGGGACAAATGTCGAACGTCACTGGCGGTTGCCCGGATCTGGCGCGAGCGATTACCTTTGCTCATTCAGCCGGGATGGTGGTAATGGTTGATGGTGCTCAGGGGGCGGTGCATTTCCCCGCGGATGTTCAGCAACTGGATATTGATTTCTATGCTTTTTCAGGTCACAAACTGTATGGCCCGACAGGTATCGGCGTGCTGTATGGCAAATCAGAACTGCTGGAAGCGATGTCGCCCTGGCTGGGCGGCGGCAAAATGGTTCACGAAGTGAGTTTTGACGGCTTCACGACTCAATCTGCGCCGTGGAAACTGGAAGCTGGAACGCCAAATGTCGCTGGTGTCATAGGATTAAGCGCGGCGCTGGAATGGCTGGCAGATTACGATATCAACCAGGCCGAAAGCTGGAGCCGTAGCTTAGCAACGCTGGCGGAAGATGCGCTGGCAAAACGTCCTGGCTTCCGCTCATTTCGCTGCCAGGATTCCAGCCTGCTGGCCTTTGATTTTGCTGGCGTTCATCACAGCGATATGGTGACGCTGCTGGCGGAGTACGGTATTGCCTTGCGGGCCGGGCAACATTGCGCTCAGCCGCTACTGGCAGAATTAGGCGTAACCGGCACACTGCGCGCCTCTTTTGCGCCATATAATACAAAGAGTGATGTGGATGCGCTGGTGAATGCCGTTGACCGCGCGCTGGAATTATTGGTGGATTAATGACGAACCCGCAATTCGCTGGACATCCGTTCGGCACAACCGTAACCGCAGAAACGTTACGCAATACCTTCGCACCGTTGACGCAATGGGAAGATAAATATCGCCAGTTGATCATGCTGGGGAAACAGCTTCCGGCTTTGCCAGACGAGTTAAAAGCGCAGGCTAAAGAGATTGCCGGATGCGAAAACCGCGTCTGGCTGGGATATACCGTGGCTGAAAACGGTAAAATGCACTTCTTTGGCGACAGCGAAGGACGTATAGTGCGCGGCCTGCTGGCGGTGCTGTTGACTGCCGTTGAGGGGAAAACCGCCGCCGAGTTGCAGGCACAGTCACCACTGGCATTGTTTGATGAGCTGGGATTACGTGCGCAGCTTAGCGCCTCACGCAGCCAGGGGTTGAATGCGTTAAGCGAGGCGATTATCGCTGCGGCGAAGCAGGTTTAAGCACAGAACCAGGTCGGATAAGACGTTCGCGTCGCATCCGACCTGATTGTTTACCCCTGACGCGCCGCTTTCGCCATCATCTTCTTCAGCGCATGAGAAACCGCAACAAACCCAAAGGTGGCGGTCACCATCGTTGCCGCGCCAAATCCAGATGCACAATCCATCCGCTTCGGCCCTTCTGCCGTGGCTTTCATCGCACACACCGTACCGTCTGACTGCGGGTACACCAGCGCTTCAGTAGAAAACACGCAATCCACGCCGAGCTTACCTTTACTGTTTTTCACTACGCCAAAATCGCTTTTCAGGCGCTCGCGCAACTTCGCCGCCAGCGGGTCCTGAATCGTTTTCGCCAGATCGGTAACCTGAATCTGCGTCGGGTCAATCTGCCCACCCGCGCCACCGGTCGTGACCAGCGGGATTTTATTGCGCCGACAATAAGCAATCAGCGCCGCTTTGGGCCGTACACTATCAATGGCATCAATCACGTACGAATAACCGGCACTCATATATTGCGCTACGTTATCCGGCGTCACGAAATCATCCACCACCGTTACACGGCACTCCGGGTTAATCTGGCGAATACGTTCCGCCATGACTTCCGCTTTTGCCAGCCCAACGTTATCGCGCAGGGCATGAATTTGCCGATTGGTATTGGTGACGCACACATCATCCATATCGATAAGCGTGATTGCGCCAATCCCCGTGCGCGCCAGCGCTTCCGCCGCCCAGGAACCGACACCACCGATACCAACCACACAAATATGCGCGTCAGCAAACAGTTGCAACGCTTTTTCACCATACAGACGCGCTGTGCCACCAAAACGCTGACGCCATGCATCACTAATTACCACAGACATAGCACCTCAGAATAAAAAGGGCGAGGTTATCCCTCACCCTGTCGTATCCGTAAAAACGGCATACAGAATATCACATCAGCCGCTAAAGACGTTACCTGCGCCCGGAGCCGTTTTCAGCACCCAGACACGTCCATAGTGGTTGTACCAACCTGCGCGGTGTCCGGCTTCCGGCCCGATCCCTTGATAGATATCGAAGTGTTGGCCTTTGATTGCGCCACTGACATCCAGCGCCACCATCAGACGCAATTCGTACTGACCGTTAAATTTGCCGTTATTATCCAGCAGCGGCACTTCTGCCAGATTTGTAGGCCGGATAAGGCGTTCACGCCGCATCCGGCATGAACAACGCGCACTTAGTCAATAATCAGGATGTGAGGTTACCCCTCACCCTGTCGTATCCGTCAAAACGGTATACAGAATATCACATCAGCCGCTAAAGACGTTACCTGCGCCCGGAGCCGTTTTCAGCACCCAGACACGTCCATAGTGGTTGTACCAACCTGCGCGGTGCCCGGCTTCCGGCCCGATCCCTTGATAGATATCGAAGTGTTGGCCTTTGATTGCGCCACCGACATCCAGCGCCACCATCAGACGCAGTTCATACTGACCGTTAAATTTGCCGTTATTATCCAGCAGCGGCACTTCTGCCAGTAAGGTAGTACCTGGCGGAATAATTGAACGATCGGAGGCAACAGAAGCACGGCCAACCAGCGGCACCGCACTTGCCCCTTTCACCGGTGCAAAAGATTGCGGTTTAAAGAAGACGAAAGACGGGTTCTGTTCCAGCAGCTCGCGAACCTCCGCTTCACTGTGTGTTTCGCCCCAGTGACGAATCGCCTGCATCGACATATCTTCTTTTTTCACTTCGCCACGGTCGATCAACACCTTACCAATGCTGCGATAGGCATGACCGTTTTTCCCTGCATAGCTGAAAAAGTTAAGCGGACTGCCATCACCAAAGTCGATATACCCGCTACCCTGCACATCCATAATGAAGTTATCCATCAGGGAGTTACTGTAAGCGAGAATATATTTATCACTCAGCGCTCCTGCGTAGATCTCCGCACGAGACGGCAGACGACCACGTTTTGGCGGCATACGATAAATCGGATACTGGAACTCGCCCTGACGGGTATGGCGCGCCTGAATTACCGGCGTGTAATAGCCTGTAAACTGCACGTTACCATAGTTGTCGACACCTTCCATCTGCCAGGCATCAATGCCGAACTGGCGCATATTGCGGGTATCACCGCCTGCGCGCAGCCACTCTTGCACCGCGTTATAAACATTACTCTGGTTGCCATACAGACGCGGTGACGAATTACGGATATGGTTAATTTGCTCGGCAAAATCACCGGCATTAATCGGCGCGCCAACGGCATCTGGCTGGTTCACCAGAGAGAAAGGCTGGGTAAATTTCCCGTCTTTATATTGCTGTCCGCGATCGGTTGGTTTGGAAGAGCAGGCGGCAAGCATTGCCACAACCGTGCCCATAAGAAGGTACTTTACCCAACGTCCTTTCATTGTTCTCTTCTTCAGGTTAAAAAATAAGGCGCAACGAAGATAACAAACCACCGCGTTTAATGAAATGAGCAGCCTCTCCCTGACGCAAATTTTGCACAAAAAATAGGCTTTAGTGATTTGTTTTTGTTCAAAATCATGCCAAATCCGTGATCGGGGTAAAAAAAAGGTTGCATGAAAACGCGAGCAGAGTATAGTGCGCATCCACGGACGCGGGGTGGAGCAGCCTGGTAGCTCGTCGGGCTCATAACCCGAAGGTCGTCGGTTCAAATCCGGCCCCCGCAACCAATTAAAATTTGATGAAGTAAAGCAGTACGGTGACGCGGGGTGGAGCAGCCTGGTAGCTCGTCGGGCTCATAACCCGAAGGTCGTCGGTTCAAATCCGGCCCCCGCAACCAATCAAAATTTGATGAAGTAAAGCAGTACGGTGACGCGGGGTGGAGCAGCCTGGTAGCTCGTCGGGCTCATAACCCGAAGGTCGTCGGTTCAAATCCGGCCCCCGCAACCAATTTATTAGAATGCTGACAAACCGCAAAGCTACTATTGGCTTGCGGTTTTTTCGTTTTTACGCTTCCTTACCCGTTTCAGTGAAGCCTGAGACAATGAGTAAACCGTTAATATCCCTCCATCAAAGCCATCCATCTTATTTATATATTAAACATATACCCCATTAATGAATTTTATATATTCTATAAATCAATTTATTTTGGTTATGTTAACATTTCAATATCACAACAGGGTGCTACGCTTATATAATCATTGTACAAAAAGCACACAACTTTTTAATTAGTAGAAAAATTAATAATTTTTTGTGAAAGCCCGGACAATAAGTTTAATGAATATCTTAATAGACTCTCATACTACCCAATTTCTTAAAAGTGCAAATTTGTGAAGCTTATCCTGTTATTATTTTAAGTTTCATGCCAAATTCTCTCACCAGATAATGCCGCCCTCTTCCGAAAAATAATCAAGAGGCCAAGCAATATCTAAAATGATACAACTGTATCTATTCCCCTGAAAAATACATTATTTATTTGTATATTTTCCTCATCATTGCTTTTTATTTAAATCATCCGATAATCCCCTGAATATAATTATGTCAATAACCATCAGAAAAAGTGGATGATGAGGAAAAGGATATGGCCGACAGTTTCCAGAATGAAGTTCCCGCCGCTCGTGTAAATATCAAGCTTGATCTGCATACAGGCAATGCAAAAAAGAAAGTTGAACTCCCCCTCAAGCTTCTTGCCGTAGGCGATTACAGTAACGGAAAAGAGCAACGTCCGCTGTCCGAACGGGGCAAGGTTGATATCAATAAAAACAACTTCAACAGCGTCATGGCTGAGTTTTCGCCTGCGGTTAATTTAACAGTAGAAGATACGCTAAACGGAAACGGTAATGAACAAAATATCGCGCTTGAATTTAAAAGCCTGAAGGATTTTGAACCCGAACAGGTAGCAAAAAATATTCCGCAACTTCGTGTATTACTCGCTATGCGCAATTTACTACGTGACCTGAAATCCAATCTGCTGGATAACGCAACGTTTCGCCGTGAACTGGAAAATATCCTGAAAGACCCGACGCTCAGTTCAGAACTGCGTGATGAACTGGCGAAAATTGCGCCGCAGGAGAACGTTTAACCCGAACGCGTATTCAGGTTAAACCGGAGAAGAAAGGATCACTGAAAAGGAAATGCTGATGTCTGTACAACAAGAACATGCCACCTCTGAAACTGCAACACTCACCACCACTGAGTCCGGCGGCGTTTATCAGTCCCTGTTCGATAAAATTAATTTAACCCCGGTCTCTTCCATTCAGGAAATCGATTTATGGCAAAACAGCGAAACGCTGGCTGATGCCTCACCCGATGAGCGCGTGACAGCAGCGATTCACGTTCTGCTTTCCTGTCTGGCGAAATCAGACGAGGACGTGGTCAAGCTCGACAAGAGCCTGCTGGATTTTCATATCGACGATCTGGATCAGAAAATCAGTAAACAGCTTGATGCGGTCATGCACCACCCTGAATTCCAGAAAGTCGAGTCGCTGTGGCGCGGCACATGGTTCGTCGTACAGCGCACTGATTTTCGCAAAAATGTCAAAATTGAACTGCTGGATATCAGTAAAGAACATCTGCGGCAGGACTTTGATGATTCTCCGGAAATCATTCAAAGTGGTTTATATCGTCATACATACATTCAGGAGTACGATACGCCGGGTGGCGAACCTGTAGCCTCATTAATATCCAGCTATGAATTTGATAACAGCCCGCAGGATATTGCCCTGCTGCGTAATATTTCCAGAGTGTCTGCCGCTTCCCATATGCCTTTTATCGGTTCTGTCGGACCGAAATTCTTCCTTAAAAATTCGATGGAAGAAGTCGCCGCGATTAAAGATATCGGCAACTACTTTGACCGCGCAGAATATATTAAATGGAAGTCGTTCCGCGATACGGATGACAGCCGCTATGTGGGATTAGTGATGCCGCGCGTGCTGGGCCGTCTGCCCTATGGGCCGGACACGGTGCCGGTACGCAGCTTTAACTATGTGGAAGAAGTCAAAGGCCCGGATCACGAAAAATACCTGTGGACAAACGCCTCGTTCGCCTTTGCCGCCAATATGGTGAAGAGCTTTGTGAATAATGGCTGGTGCGTGCAGATCCGTGGCCCACAGGCGGGCGGCGCAGTGGCCGATCTGCCCATCCATCTTTACGATCTTGGCACCGGCAATCAGGTCAAAATTCCGTCCGAAGTGATGATCCCGGAAACCCGCGAGTTTGAGTTCGCCAACCTTGGCTTTATTCCACTCTCTTATTACAAAAACCGCGATTACGCCTGCTTTTTCTCGGCAAACTCCGCCCAGAAACCGGCGTTGTACGATACCGCTGACGCCACCGCCAACAGCCGTATCAATGCCCGTTTGCCCTATATCTTCCTGCTGTCCCGCATTGCTCACTACCTGAAAATTATTCAGCGCGAGAATATCGGCACTACCAAAGACCGCCGCGTGCTGGAACTGGAGCTTAACACCTGGATCCGCACGCTGGTGACGGAAATGACCGATCCAGGCGATGAACTTCAGGCTTCGCATCCACTGCGCGACGGGAAAGTTATCGTCGAGGACATAGAGGACAATCCGGGCTTCTTCCGCGTCAGACTCTTTGCCGTGCCGCATTTCCAGATTGAAGGGATGGATATCAACCTTTCTCTGGTTTCCCAGATGCCAAAAGCAAAAGCCTGATCGGGCGGTGGTGTGATGTATGAAAATTTGTCGACCACTGTGGGCTGAGGGGACATTCCTGTCTTCTCAGCAGTTTCAGCAGCAGGCCCGCTGGGAAGCGTTCAGCAATGACAGCATTGCGCAGCTTTGTATTCGCCATCCGTGGGGGATCGCAAACGTGCTCTTTGACCGGGATGCCCTGACGCCCGGAAAGCTGAAAACGCAGGCAGTACGCCTGCGTTTTGCTGATGGCACGCTGATCGATTCAGACGTGGCGGATATTCTGCCGCCTGCCTGTGACCTGCGCACGCTGGAGGGCGGCAGCGCGATTGTTTTGCTGGCGCTGCCGCTTGCGCATGGTAACGGCGGTAATCTCGGTCAGGGCGAGCAGGCTGAAAGGCCGCTGCGCTATCGTCAGGAATGGCAAAAGGTGCAGGATATCTACGGCAGTGACAGTGAAGATATGGCCGTTGAGCGCCATGCACTGTCCCTGCGCTTTGCTCATGATAACAATCAGGATTACATCACCTGCCCACTGGCGCGTCTGGTGCGGGATGTTCAGGGCAACTGGACACAGGATGAGAGCTATATTCCGCCGTTACTGGCGTTTAACGCCCATGACGGGCTGGTACAGCGTCTGGACACATTGCTGTTGCAGCTACGGGCGAAGTGCCAGCGTCTGATGGCGATGCGCCGGGAAAGCAACCAGCGTATGGCGGACTTTGCCGTCGCCGATGTCTCCCTGTTCTGGCTGCTTAACGCGCTGAATTCCGCCGAGCCGGTGCTGAGCGATTTCCTGCGCTACCCGGCTGTCCACCCCGAACTGGTCTGGCGGGAGCTGGCGAGGCTTGCCGGTGCGCTGCTGACGTTTTCCCTTGAGCATAACGTCAGCGCCGTTCCGCCCTATGTCCACGAATCGCCGTCCACCGTCTTTCCGCCCCTGTTCTCCCTGCTCAGCGAGCTGCTGGAAGCCAGCCTGCCGTCACGGGTGATCGCGCTGGATCTGGCGTCCCTGCCGGGCAACCGCTGGAAAGCCGACCTGCACGATCCGCGCCTGCGGGAAGAGGCCGATTTTTATCTGTCCGTTCGTTCCTCACTGCCTGCGCATCAGGTACTGCATCAGCTACCGCTGGTCTGCAAAATCGGTGCGCCCGATGACGTCACGCTGCTTATCAACGTGGCGCTGAACGGTGTTCCACTGGTGCCGCTTACCTCGGTTCCGGCGGCGCTGCCGCTGCGGCTGGAGAACCAGTATTTTGCGCTGGATATGCACAGTGACGCGGCTAAATCGATGCTGGAGTCCGGGAGCTGCATGATTTATGCGCCGGGAACCATGGGCGACCTGAAACCTGAACTGTTTGCGGTGCTGCGCACATGAAAAAAGATATGGATATCAATATCGATGCGCTGCTGCGCGACACGTTTCTGACGGTGGTGGAACTGCGTCAGGGAACCACCGTGCGTCACGGTATCGAGCTGTATCGCCACTGTCAGCGGCAGGTGGAACTGGTCCGCGAACGTCTGAAAGATGCCGGATTCAGTCGGGAGAACGTGGAGCACATAACTTACGCGCAGTGCGCCCTGCTGGACGAAACAGTGCTCAGCCGTAGTGGCATGGACGACGATCAGGCCATCTGGATGAAAAACCCACTCCAGTCGCATTTCTTCAACACCCTGCAGGCCGGTGAGCTGCTGTACGAGCGGATGAAGCAGGTGCTACAGGAGCCCGCCCCCGCGCAGGCCGTGCTGACCTGCTTTCACCGTGTCCTGCTGCTGGGATTTCGCGGGCGTTATCAGGATCCGGCAGCCCCGGAGCGCGACCAGCTTATTTCGACGCTCAACGGGCAGGTCGCGCCATTTGGTGTGCTGCCGGAAACGGCGGTACTGAACGTGCCGTTATCCACCCGTCAGCACCCTTTGCTGCATTCGCCGTTTTTCTGGCTGGTAACACTGGCGCTGCTACTGGCGGGCGTCTGGTGGGGGCTACACCACTGGCTGAATGTACTGGTGGATGAACTGCTGCCGCAAAGCCTGCGTTAAAGGGAGTCGTGAGTGAGGAACACGCTGAAACAGGCCATCGTGCTGTGGGGAATGGTGTTACTGCTGGTGCTGTGGTCGGTGTTTATCAGTCCGTCTGGCGTGCTGAGATGGGCCGGTGCGGCGGCTATCGTTCTGGCGGTTGCTGCGTTGTTGATTTACCGGCGCAGGCAGGCGTGGACGGAGATGACCGGCGATGCCGGGTTGTCATCGCTGCCGCCGGAAACCTACCGACAGCCGGTAGTGCTGGTCTGTGGTGATATGTCGGCGCACCTGTTCACTGACAGCCCGGTCCGCCAGGTTTCAGAAGGGCTGTATCTGCATGTTCCTGATGAAGAACAGCTTGTGGCGCAGGTGGAGCGATTGCTGACCCTTCGCCCGGCGTGGGCATCGCAGCTTGCCGTGGCGTATACCATCATGCCCAGCATACACCGGGATGTGGCGGTTCTGGCCGGACGGCTGCGACGGTTCGCTCACAGTATGGCGATAGTGCGTCGCCGGGCGGGCGTAAACGTACCCTGGCTTCTCTGGAGCGGGCTGTCCGGCTCGCCGTTGCCGGAGAGAGCGAATTCACCGTGGTTTATCTGTACCGGCGGCGAAGTTCAGGTAGCAACATCCGCAGAGACCACCATGCCCGCGCAGTGGATTGCACAATCCGGCGCACAGGAACGCAGTCAGCGACTCTCTTATCTGCTGAAAGCCGAAAGCCTGATGCAATGGCTGGATCTGAATGTGCTGGCGGAACTGAACGGCCCGGAGGCGAAATGTCCACCACTGGCGATGGCCGTGGGGCTGGTCCCCTCGTTGCCTGCGGTGGATAACAACCTATGGCAGTTGTGGATCACCGCCAGAACCGGCCTGACGCCGGATATCGCGGACACCGGCACAGACGATGCGCTGCCATTCCCGGATGCCCTGTTACGGCGGTTGCCGCGTCAGTCGGGCTTTACCCCGCTGCGACGGGCCTGCGTGACCATGCTGGGCGTCACCACCGTGGCGGGTATCGCCGCGCTGTGCCTGTCAGCCACGGCAAATCGCCAGTTATTACGGCAGGTCGGTGACGATCTGCACCGGTTTTATGCCGTCCCGGTGGAGGAATTTATCACCAAAGCCCGTCACCTGTCGGTGCTGAAAGACGATGCGACCATGCTCGATGGGTATTACCGGGAAGGAGAACCACTGCGCCTCGGTCTGGGGTTATACCCCGGCGAACGCATCCGCCAGCCGGTATTACGCACCATTCGCGACTGGCGTCCGCCTGAGCAAAAAATGGAAGTGACGGCTTCGCTTCAGGCGCAGACCGTGCGTCTTGACAGTATGTCGCTGTTTGACGTCGGACAGGCCCGCCTGAAAGACGGCTCGACAAAAGTGCTGGTGGACGCACTGGTGAATATCCGGGCAAAACCGGGCTGGCTTATCCTCGTGGCCGGATATACCGACGCCACCGGCGATGAAAAAAGCAATCAGCAGTTATCGCTGCGACGCGCCGAAGCGGTGCGCAACTGGATGCTGCAGACCAGCGACATCCCGGCCACCTGTTTTGCCGTACAGGGACTGGGCGAGAGCCAGCCTGCGGCGACCAACGATACGCCACAGGGCCGGGCAGTCAACCGGCGCGTCGAAATCAGTCTTGTTCCGCGTTCTGACGCCTGTCAGGACGTGAAATAAAACATACCGCCGGAAGAAGGCGGTGCTTCAATCACACTAACAAGGAGAGTAATTCTCATGGCTATTCCTGCTTATCTCTGGCTGAAAGATGACGGCGGCGCGGATATCAAAGGTTCCGTGGACGTTCAGGGGCGCGAAGGCAGCATCGAAGTGGTGGCGCTGGATCACGATGTGTACATCCCGACCGACAACAACACCGGCAAACTGACCGGTACCCGTACTCACAAGCCCTTTACGTTTACCAAAGAAATCGATGCGTCCAGCCCGTATCTCTACAAGGCCGTGACCACCGGCCAGACCCTGAAAACGGCGGAGTTTAAATTCTACCGCATCAACGATGCCGGTCAGGAAGTGGAGTACTTCAACACCACGCTGGATAACGTCAAGCTGGTCAGAGTCGCTCCGCTGATGCACGACATCAAGGATCCTTCCAGAGAGAAGCATAACCACCTGGAACGTATTGAGTTCCGCTACGAGAAAATCACCTGGACTTACAAAGACGGCAACATCATTCATTCCGACTCGTGGAATGAGCGTCCTTCCGCCTGATAACTGCGGCAGACAGGAAACTGTCTGCCTTTTTGTTGTGTGCTTTGTCCAGTGCCGCAGGCACCGGTACTGAGCAAAGCATACCCACAATCTGGTGAAACCTGATGGGCCTGTGTGAGGTAACGGCTATGGGCGGTAGCGTGCCTGAACGCGGATCGCAGGAATACAGAACACGATAAGGAAACCCTTCTATGACAGGAAATCACCCCGCCGCGCTGCTGCGTCGCCTTAACCCATACTGTGCACGGGCGTTGGACGCTGCCGCCTCACTGTGTCAGACCCGCGCCCATGCGGAGATAACCATTGAACACTGGCTGCTGAAACTGCTGGAGCAGGGAGAAGGCGATATCACGGTGATTGCCCGTCGCTATGAATGGGATATCGACACGCTCTGGCAGTCTCTGCTGGCGCATCTGGACACCTTACCCCGCTCGGTCCGCGAACGTCCTCAACTTTCTGAACCGCTGGCAGCGCTTATCAGACAGGCGTGGCTGATAGCGTCACTGGAAGGTGACGATCCACAAATCCGCAGCCAGCACCTGCTGATGGCGCTGACAGAAAAACCGATGCTGCCCGCCTGTAATGACCTGTGGGTATTGCTGAGTCTGAGCCGCGTGCAGCTTGAGCGGCTGCATCCCCTGCTGGATGCGCAGTCGGATGAATGTCCGGCACGTCAGCCACAGGTCACCGAACCGCTGACATCCGCGCAACCAGAGTCGGCAACGACGGACGTACCGGCAAAAACGCTGACGGGGAAACAGGATGACGCCCTGCTGGCGGTGCTTAACCGCTTTACCGAAGACGTGACGGAAAAAGCCCGTAGCGGGCGAATCGACCCAGTATTCGGGCGCGACACCGAAATTCGCCAGATGGTCGATATCCTCTCCCGTCGCCGCAAAAACAACCCGATTCTGGTGGGAGAACCGGGGGTGGGCAAAACCGCACTGGTGGAAGGGCTGGCGCTGCGTATCGCCGAAGGCAACGTGCCCGACAGCCTGAAAACGGTGCATATCCGCACGCTGGACCTCGGTCTGTTACAGGCTGGCGCGGGTGTTAAAGGTGAATTTGAGCAGCGACTGAAAAACGTGATTGATGCAGCACAGAAATCGCCGGAGCCGGTACTGCTGTTTATTGATGAAGCCCATACCATTATCGGCGCGGGTAACCAGGCTGGCGGCGCGGATGCGGCGAACCTGCTGAAACCGGCACTGGCAAGGGGCGAACTGCGCACCATCGCGGCGACCACGTGGAGCGAATACAAACAGTATTTTGAGCGCGACGCCGCGCTGGAGCGCCGCTTCCAGATGGTTAAGGTTGACGAGCCGGATGATGACACCGCCTGTCTGATGCTGCGGGGACTGAAGGCCCGTTATGCACAGCACCACGGCGTGCATATGCTGGACAGCGCCATTCAGACCGCCGTGCGCCTGTCGCGCCGCTATCTGACCGGACGCCAGCTGCCGGACAAGGCGGTTGATTTGCTGGATACCGCCGGAGCAAGAGTCCGCATGAGCCTCGACACCCTGCCGGAGCCGCTGACGCAGCTTCATGCGCGACTGGCGGCGCTAGATATCGAGCGGGAGGCGATTCGTGTTTTATCCCGAAACCAGCCCGGAGCGGCTGGCAGAACTGACCGATTTGCGTGATGAGCTGCAGGCAGAAGCCGGGCATCTGGAAGCGCAGTATCAGCAGGAAAAGGCACTGGTGCAGCAGATTATGACGTTGCGTCAGGAAGGAACAGACAGCTCTGAACTGCAACAGCAACTGCGGACGCATCAGGGCTTTGCACCGCTGCTGGCGCTGGATGTGGACGCCCGCGCCGTCGCCACGGTGGTGGCGGACTGGACTGGCATCCCGCTCTCTTCCCTGCTCAAGGACGAGCAGAGCTACCTGCTCAGTATGGAACAGAGCCTTGAAAACCGCGTTGTCGGGCAACGCCCGGCGCTCTGCGCCATCGCACAGCGGTTGCGGGCGGCTAAAACCGGCCTCACGCCGGAGAACGGCCCACAGGGGGTATTCCTGCTGACCGGCCCCAGCGGCACCGGTAAAACCGAAACTGCGCTCACACTGGCCGACACCCTGTTTGGCGGTGAAAAATCTCTTATCACCATCAACCTCTCCGAATATCAGGAGCCGCATACCGTCTCCCAGCTTAAGGGGTCTCCTCCGGGCTACGTTGGCTACGGTCAGGGCGGCGTACTTACCAAAGCCGTTCGCAAACGCCCGTACAGCGTGGTGTTGCTCGACGAAGTGGAAAAGGCGCACCGCGACGTAATGAACCTGTTCTATCAGGTATTTGACCGGGGCTTTATGCGCGACGGCGAAGGCCGGGAAATTGACTTCCGCAACACCGTGATTCTGATGACGGCTAATCTGGGCAGCGACCACATCATGCAACTGCTGGAGGAAAAACCGGACGCCACGGACGCAGACCTGCATGAACTGCTGTATCCCCTTCTGCGAGACCATTTTCAGCCTGCACTGATGGCGCGTTTTCAGACGGTGATTTACCGCCCGCTGGGACAGGAAGCGATGCGCGCCATTGTGGAAATGAAACTGGCGCAGGTGGTTCGTCGTCTTCGTCAGCACTATGGGCTGGAAACGGAAATCAACGACAGCCTGTACGACGCCCTGACCGCCGCCTGCCTGCTGCCGGACACTGGGGCGCGTAATATCGACAGCCTGCTGAACCAGCAAATCCTGCCGGTATTAAGCCAGCAGTTGCTGGCGCAGCAGGCCGTGCATCATAAGCCTGCCCGACTGCGGCTTGGCTGGGATAAGGAAGACGGCATTGTGCTGGAATTTGATGAGAAATAATGGAGGCTCTTATGAACGTACAGTTCTTCGACCACGCACACCACAAGCTCAAAATTCGCGGCCTGCAAAGTCCGGTGGATGTGCTGACCTTTGAAGGCCGCGAGCAACTGAGTACCCCGTTCCGCTACGACATTCAGTTTACCAGCAGCGATAAAGCCATCGCGCCGGAGTCGGTGCTGATGCAGGATGGCGCATTCAGCCTGACGGCACCGCCGGTACAGGGAATGCCGGTACAGACTGCCCTGCGCACCCTGCACGGCGTCATTACCGGCTTTAAACATCTCTCATCGTCACAGGACGAAGCCCGTTACGAAGTACGGCTGGAGCCGCGTATGGCGCTGCTGGCCCGCAGCCGCCAGAATGCCATCTACCAGAATCTGACGGTGCCGCAAATCGTCGAAAAAATCCTGCGCGAGCGGCACCAGATGCGCGGTCAGGACTTCGTGTTTAACCTCAAAAGCGAATACCCGGCCCGCGAACAGGTGATGCAGTATGGCGAGGACGACCTGACGTTTATTTCACGCCTGCTGTCGGAAGTGGGCATCTGGTTCCGCTTCGCCACCGACGCCCGGCTGAAAATTGAGGTTGTCGAGTTTTATGACGACCAGAGCGGCTATGAGCGCGGGCTGACGCTGCCGCTTCGCCATCCTTCAGGGCTGTTTGATGGTGAAACGGAAGCCGTATGGGGGCTGAACACCGCGTACAGCGTGGTGGAAAAAAGCGTCACCACGCGGGACTACAACTACCGCACCGCCACAGCGGAGATGATGACAGAGCAGCATGACGCCACCGGGGGCGATAACACCACCTACGGCGAAGCCTATCACTACGCCGACAACTTCCTGCAAAAAGGCGATAAAGAGGCAGCGGAAAGCGGCGCGTTTTATGCCCGTATCCGCCACGAACGCTACCTGAATGAACAGGCCATTCTCAAAGGCCAGAGCACCAGTTCACTGCTGATGCCGGGGCTGGAAATCAGGGTTCAGGGCGACGATGCGCCAGCGGTGTTTCGCAAGGGCGTGCTGATTACCGGCGTGACGGCCAGCGCGGCGCGTGACCGCAGCTATGAACTGACGTTTACCGCCATCCCGTACTCAGAACGCTACGGCTACCGCCCGGCGCTTATCCCCCGCCCCGTAATGGGCGGCACGCTCCCGGCGCGGGTCACCAGCACGGTGAAGAACGATATTTATGCCCATATCGACAAGGACGGGCGCTACCGGGTCAACCTCGACTTTGACCGCGATACGTGGAAACCGGGTTATGAAAGCCTGTGGGTACGCCAGTCGCGCCCGTATGCGGGAGACACCTACGGCCTGCACCTGCCGCTGCTGGCGGGAACGGAAGTCAGTATCGCCTTTGAGGAAGGCAACCCGGACCGACCTTATATTGCAGGCGTAAAACACGACTCGGCACACACTGACCATGTGACCATTCAGAACTATAAGCGTAACGTCCTCAGAACCCCGGCGAACAACAAAATCCGCCTCGACGATGAGCGCGGCAAAGAACATATCAAGGTCAGTACCGAGTACGGCGGCAAGAGCCAGCTAAACCTCGGTCATCTGGTGGATGCCGGGAAACAGCAACGCGGCGAAGGCTTTGAACTGCGTACCGATATGTGGGGCGTGGTGCGGGCAAAGAAAGGCATCTTTATCAGCGCCGATGCGCAGGATAATGCGCAGGGGCAGGTGCGCGAAATGGCTCCTGCAATGGCGATACTGAATGGCGCACAGTCACAGATGAAGTCTCTGTCCACTGATGCGCAGACGGCGAATGCCGATCCGGCAGATCTGTCATCGCAGATTGCGTTGTTGCAACAGAGCGTAAAAGATCTGAACCAGGCTGCGATCCTGCTAAGCGCACCCAAGGGCGTGGCGATCGCCAGCGGCGAGCACCTGCAACTGGCGGCGGCAAAGAATGTGATAGCCAACGCAGGCAACAACGCCGATGTCGGCGTGGTGAAAAATATGTTTATCGGCGTGGGACAGGCGCTGAGCGTGTTTGTGCGTAAAGCGGGCATCAAGCTGTTTGCCAATAAGGGCGCAATCTCGGTGCAGGCGCAGAACGACTTGATGGAACTGTTGGCGAAGAAGGAAATCATCATTACCAGTACCGAAGATGAAATTAAAATCACGGCGAAGAAAAAGATCACCCTTAACGGCGGTGGCAGCTACATCCGGCTGGATGCCTGTGGGATAGAAGCGGGAACGCCGGGAGAATATAACGTTAAGGCGGGATATTATGGGCGTAAGCCGAAGGCGAAGCTGACGCCGGAGCTGATGGCGTTTCCGGTGATTGAGGGTGGAGACTATTCTCGCTGTTTTAAATTTTTTGATGACGAAAATATCCCATATCGTAATGTTAAGTATATAGCCAATTTTATTGATGGAACAAAAAAGGAAGGTGTCACTGATGATGAGGGATGCACCGAAACATTTTTTAGTGATAAAGAAGAAGAAATTGAAATTGAGATTTTACTTGGTGTTTAAAAATACCACCCTTAATTATTAAAGAGAAAAAAATGAGCAAAAATGTAATATTAAGTAATGGGGAAAGAGAAAATCCTTCTCCGCTGATCTATGACAAGCATAAAAAGCACTGTATTTTTCGTACAAAGACATTACTTAGTGAAGAGAAAAAAGAAGACGAAAAATGTACTGTATCAGTTGTATTTATTGATCATGAGGGGTATATAAGAAATGCTGGAATTATAAAACACACAGTCCCTGAACTTGAAGAAGGTCGCATGCCTAAAATTAATGCAATAATATTGCATAGAACAGATTCTTCAACAATAAATGGTACACTTGCTAGTTTTTCTAAAGGCATTGGAGCTCATTTTATTGTTGAAAAAGATGGTAATATATACCAGGCTGCAAGCCTATTTGTATATACCAGCCATGTGGGGAAGATAAAGTCTCGATGTAAGGAGGAAAAAACATGGTCGTCTGAAGAAAAAAAGAAAATAGAGGCATTCGGATGGAATGCTAAGAAGATACATGATCATGAAAAAATTAAACAATATCCTTATAGATATCCATATAATATGGACAGTGTTGGCATTGAGGTTATTGCATTATATGATAAAAAAAATAAAAAATGGGAGTCTGCTACAGACTCTCAAAAAAAATCAATTGAGAAACTTGTAGATATAATAAAAATATTTATGAGTTAGAAGATAGGGATGTTTATGAACATGATAAAATTAGTTATAAAACAGAAGGTGAAGGCGCTGATCTCTATAGTGTTAATTAATTTCTTTTTTTGTTCAAATAGTTACTCCGAAGAAAAAATAGAGATAATAAACATTAATAAACCAATATATATAGGTACCAATCAATCAGATAAGGTGCTTATTACTGCGTGTAATCATTGGGTGCTTAATTCTAGAGATATTATAGACATATTCAATCTAAGTATAAAGCATGATGATTATGGCGAAATAAACAGAATGTATTATTGGTTACCTTGTGAAATTAGAGGGAGACTAATGTATGACGGAATAGAATGGAGTTTTGTTATCAATGCTGCTGCAACAGCAATGTGGATGAGCAATGATAAAGAGATTTACTGGGGATGCAATAAAAAAGCATGCGATAATTTCTTTTTATTACCATATGATGGGATGAGGTAAATCACAGTTAATAAAGCAAAAACATTATGGACAAGTGAATTAATCAGATAGTTCAAGCACCTTGAGATTCATTGTATTCATATTTCAGAATAACGGATTATTACAATGCCCATCCGACTTAATACCATTCCCGACGCAGAACCCTATCCCGCACCGCCAGCCCGCATTAAATGGCTGTCAGCCTTATTACTGATGCTGTCTGTTGGTGTGGCAATAACCTCATTATTCTCCAGCGATGAACTGGCAAAAAACGGCCCGCATTTCTGGGGACTGGCCTGTGGTGTGCCTGCCTTTATCTGGTCGCTGGTTGCTTCAGTTCGCTGGCTGTTTTTTATCACGCAGTACATTCGGGCTGATGCCTGGAATAAGCGCCGGGAAGAGGTGATTTTGCAGGAAACGCGACGGGGACGACGGGCGTTGCAGATACTCAGTTTTTCCGTACAAACCGCGCTGAATGGTGATTCCGTTGCAGAAACTACAACAGCATTTCTGGCGCGTCAGCAGGTGTTGAATACTTACGCTGATTTGCGCGGAGAAGATACTGTGCGTCGCAGTGTCATTCCCGTATTAACCAATAAACCGGTTACCGGGCGTTTATCCGAAATTATTTCCCGCCTTTTTATTGATATCAGACCGCAATTGTTTCTGCTGCCCCCTGATTTTCATATCAACGTACTACTGGAAATTGATGCGCCGCTTTCAGGGGCCTCCGTGAGAACTATCTGGCAGGACGAATGGCAAAAAGCCGGACTCCCGGAAGCCCGTCTGTTTTCTGCCCCGGAGCTGGGGCTGGCCGCCGTGGACGACTGGCTGGACAACTTTATTCAGGAAAAGGCCGTACTGTTGGTGATTTCCGTACGACTTGAACCGAAGACTCCGGAACGGACGGCAGAATCCTCCACCGCGCTGTTGCTGGCAAATCGGTTGACGCAAACCGCGCTGACGCCGCTGGCCCTGCTGCATCGTCCTGAACGTATCACAGATACAGAGATGATGGCGTCAGGCATTGCACAGGCGCTGGACTGGATGCCAGTGCAGCCAGATGCCATATCCGGCATATGGACTGCCGAACTGGACAGGGAACAGCGTGCCGCGTTGTTAAGCCTTAACCAGCCGTTTATTCAGGAAGCCCTGATGTACGAGCTGGATGCCTTTCTGGGGCGCTCCGGACCGGCAGCGCCGTGGCTGTCCGTCGCTGCGGCAACGCTGGCGGCAATACAATCACAACACCCCCAACTGACGCTCAGCGGCGTTCAGGGCGGGCATTATTCATGGGCGACCGTGGTGTCGCCATTCGTTTCCCCACAGGAGGCATCATAGTGGTTCCGGGATTAAACCGTCTCCGGCCCCGTTCTGTTTCAGGGCCTGCCATCGTCATGACCGTGGCTGTTGTGGTTTCGCTTTGCACGTTTATTCACCGTAAACCGGCATTGCTGGGCGTTGAACCGGGTAGTTCACAGCAAATGTACTGGATGGCTGGCGTGATTGCCGCAGGTGTGGTCTTTCTGATTATCATGGGGGTTTATCATCTGCTGAACCGCCACGCTGCCGTACAGAGCTTTGAACTCCACAGACAGCTTGCCGCCGGAGATGACTATCGGGCGGTGACGACAAAGAAAGCCGACAGCCGTCATCCGGCAATGGTGGAACTCGCCGCCTTCCTGCGCGACCGCTACGGCCCATTCTGGCGGCGTAAAATCCGCCTGCTGCTGGTGACCGGCGAGCCTGAACAGGCAGAGGCCATCGCGCCGGGGCTGACCGGGCAACACTGGCTGGAGGGCGACCACACGGTGCTGATATATGGCGGCAGGCCATCTACAGAGCCTGATGTCGCGCTACTGACCGCCTTAAAAAAACTGCGCCGCAGCCGTCCGCTGGACGGCATCATCTGGCCGCTGACAGAAGAACAGAGCCGCCAGACGGCGCAACTCGACAAAGGCTGGCGCGAACTGATAAACGGCGGTAAGCGACTCGGTTTTCAGGCTCCACTCTATTTGTGGCAGGTCTGTGACAACGGTGATTATCAGACCGGACGCCCCCTGCAAAGCGTCGGCTGCCTGCTGTCGGAACGCTGTACCCCGGAACAACTGGCTGCAATGCTGGAAGCACAAACCCTGCCGCTGACGGAACAGGGCATGTCGCAGCTGCTTACCGATAACCGCCATGATTTCCTGCTGCGTCTGGCCCATACCCTTGCAGAGCGGGGTATCGCTCACTGGCAAAGTATCCTGAAACCGCTGCTGGCAGGCGGCGCATTTTCCTCCCTGCGCCTGCGTGGCCTGATGTTCAGCCCGCCGCTTACCGCCGTACCGGAAGCCGCACCTCATGCGTGGCTGCCGTCACCGGTCTGGGCGGGCGTGACCGGCGATAACGCGCGGGGTCGCACGGTGGGCTTTCCGTGGCTGCGTATCACGCTGATGTCCGCTGTCTGCGTACTGGCGATATGGGGGGCCGGAATGACGACCTCGTTCTTCGCCAACCGCGCCCTGATTCAGGAAACCAGCATCCAGACGGCACGGGCGCTCGATACCCGTCTGCCGGTTTCAGAGCAACTGGTAGCGCTGCATACCTTACAGGGTGAACTGGAGCGCCTGCAATACCGTATCCGGGAGGGTGCGCCGTGGTATCAGCGCTTCGGCCCTGAACGTAACCAGCAACTGCTCGCTGCCGCTTTTCCCGGCTATGCGCAGGCGGCAAACCGGCTGGTGCGCGACGTGGCCGTTGACCATCTGCAACAGCAACTTAATGCCTTTGTCGCGCTGCCGCCCAACAGTCCTCAGCGTACCGCCACCGGTGAACAACGCTATAAGCAGCTTAAGGCATTGCTGATGACTTCTCGCCCGGAAAAGGCCGACGCTGCCTTTTTCAGTACCACGCTGATGGCAGACGGCCTGCGCTATGAAAATATCCCGGAAGGCGTGCGGCAGAGCGTGTTGCCGTCACTGCTGACCTTCTGGATGGCGAACCTGCCGGAACACCCGCAGTGGAAAACCTCACCGCCACCGGAACTGACCGGCGCGGTGCGTAAAATCCTGCTGCGCCAGATTGGCGTGCGCAATGCCGAAAACACCCTCTACCAGAACGTGCTGCAACAGGTGTCCCGCAACTACGCCGATATGACGCTGGCGGATATGACCGGGGATACGCTCACCGAATCTCTTTTCAGCACGGAACAGACGGTGCCGGGGATGTTCACCCGTCAGGCGTGGGAAGGACAGGTCAGGGAAGCCATCGAGCAGGTAGTGACGGCGCGGCGCGAGGAAATCGACTGGGTACTCAGCGACCGCCAGCAGGATACCTCTGCGGATATCTCGCCGGATACGCTGCGTAACCGTCTCACCTCACGCTACTTTACCGACTTTGCCGGAAGCTGGCTGGCGTTTCTCAACAGCATTCACTGGAAAAAGGAAGACTCGCTCTCCGGCATTCTCGACCAGTTGACACTGATGGCCGATGCCCGTCAGTCGCCACTGATTGCGCTGACGGACACCCTCGCGTGGCAGGCGGCGGCAGGCAGGGAAAACCGTGGTCTGTCAGACTCGCTGGCGAAATCGGCACAGGAACTGTTTAACGGCAAGGAGAAAACGCCGCAGCAATCCCGTGAAGGTGACGTGCCTGTCGGGCCGCTGGATAAAACCTTCGCTCCGCTGCTGCGGTTGCTGGGCGATAAGGCCGGAGGCGGCGACAGCCAACTGAGCCTGCAGACCTACCTCACCCGCGTCACCCGTGTGCGTCTCAAACTGCAACAGGTGACCAACGCCCCCGACCCACAGGAGATGACCCAGCAACTGGCGCAGACGGTTTTACAGGGCAAAACCGTTGACCTCACCGACACCCGCGACTACGGACGGTTAATCGCCGCCAGTCTGGGCGAGGAATGGAGTGGCTTCGGTCAGGCGCTGTTCGTCCGCCCGGTGGAACAGTCGTGGCGGCAGGTGCTGACGCCTGCGGCGGACAGCCTGAACCGCCAGTGGCAGCGGGCGATTGTCAGCCACTGGAATCAGGACTTCGCCGGTCGCTATCCGTTCAAAGCCTCACAAAACGATGCCTCTCTTCCCCTGCTGGCGCAGTATCTGCGCGATGACGGGCGCATCAACCAGTTTATAGCCGCCAACCTTTCCGGCGTACTGAAACGTGAAGGCCGCTACTGGGTGGCTGACGCCATGAACACGCAGGGGCTGACGGTTAACCCGGACTTTATCCGCGCCCTGAACCGCCTGCGCGACGTGGCCGATACCGCCTTTGCCAGCGGCGATGCCGGAATACATTTTGAACTGCGGGCAAAACCGGCGCGTGACGTGATGAAAACGCATCTGGTGATTGACGGACAGGAGCTGGAATATTTCAACCAGAAAGAACGCTGGCAGCGTTTTAACTGGCCGGATGAACAGTGGCAACCCGGCGCATCGCTGAGCTGGACCAGCACTCAGGCAATGGAACGAATACTGGCGGATTACCGGGGAAGCTGGAGCCTTATTCGTCTGCTGGAACAGGCGCAGGTGACACCGGTGGACAGCAGCACCTTTAAAGTGGAGTGGAAAGCGCAGGACGGCCTGCCGCTGAATTACCTGCTGCGGGTTGAACAGGGCAAAGGGCCGATGGCGCTGCTGGAACTGAAAAACTTCCGCCTGCCGGGACAGGTGTTCCTGACCGGCAGGAGTATGAAGGATGCGGAAGAATACGGGGAAGACGCCGATGAGTGAACTGTTGCAAAAGCTGACCCGTAGCTGTTTTGCCGACCGGGACGCACTGGACTCGGCGCGAACACAGGCGGCGCTGTGGCAGACATGGCTGCTGCCGGTGACGGCAGATACGCCGGTCGGGGAAGACCCCGGCTACCACGACGATTTCCTGCGTATCCGCGACGAGATGAACAAACTTTCCGGCGCGGATACGGACCTTATCTGCCAGCTTGCCGAATCCCTGCTGCTGACGCAGGCAAAAGACGTGCGCATCGCCACTTACTATATCTGGGCGCGACTGCACCGCGATGGCGAACGCGGACTGGCTGAGGGGCTGGCGCTGTTAGCCGGACTGGTGGAACGCTTCGGTGCGCAACTGCTGCCCTCGCGCCCGGCAAGCCGAAAAATGGCGCTGGAGTGGCTGGCAGGGGAAAAGATGCTCGACAGCCTTGCCCGCTACCCGGAAGTGGCAAAAGAGGATTTTGCGAACATTGTTGCCGCTCTTAATCAACTGACGGTTTCCTTCACTGCATGGCCCGAAGACCAGCATTCCCCCTCCCTGATGCCGCTGATTAACGCGCTGGAATCACGTCTGGCGCAGTCGGGTGGGATGAACGCGGTGGTGCCGCAGAACAGCAGCGGCGTTCCGGCACCGTCTTCCCCGGTGGATGCGCCACAGGTACAGACCATCACTTCCGGGCGCGACCTGCTCGACCAGGCGAAAGTGCTGGCCCGTTATCTGAACGAACAGCCGCAGGGCTGGCTTTCAGCACACCGGCTGATGAAAACCCTGCGCTGGGACACGGTGCATGAACTGCCGCCGGATGTGGACGGAAAAACCCGGCTGGCCCCGCCGCGCACAGAATCACGCAACCAGCTTAAGCGGCTGTATGCTCAGCAGAACTGGACGGAACTGCTGGAGCAGGCCGACCTGATGTTCAGCTCCGGCGTCAGCCATTTCTGGCTGGATATCCAGTGGTATCTGCATCAGGCGCTGGCCAAGGCGGGCGCACCGTGGGACAGATGGACAGCGGTTATCCGTCAGGACCTGGCGCTGCTGCTGGAGCGCCTGCCGGGGCTGGAAAATCTGGCATGGAACGACGGCACGCCGTTCGCCGACGAGGTGACGCGCAACTGGATAGCGCAGCAGGTCATGATGCGGGAAGACGGCGCATGGCTTGCGGGGAAAGCCGCTGTACCGACAGACGACGCCACAAACGACGTACTGGCGCTGGAGCCGGAAGCGCTGGAGATAGCAGACAGTCAGGGCGTGGAAGCGGCGCTGGGCTGGATACAGACCCGTCCGGGCATCACCACGGCACGACAGCGCCTGCTATTGCGACTGCTGATGGCGCGGGTGGCGGAACAGTACGGTAAAAACGAGATGGCGCTCCTGCTGCTGGAAGAACTGGATACAGCCGCACAGGGAATAACGCTGACGCAGTGGGAGCCAGAACTGCTGTTTGAAGTAAAAGCCCGACAGCTGAAACTGCTGCGTCTGCGGGCGCACCGCTATGCGGATAAAGCCCTGCTGAACCGAAAAATGGATGCCCTGCTGGGTACACTGGTGGCAATCAATCCGGTGCGGGCAGCGGTATTGTGTGATACGCAACATAAGGACTGATGGCAATGGGAACAGGCTACTTCCTGGTCAGGGGCGATAAGACTACCTGCGGCGGCAAAATTATTGAAGGCGCGGACGACCATACGATCATGGGTATCCCGCAGGCACGGGATATGGACCGGGTCACCTGCGGCAGATATCCGGGAATGTTTATTATTGTGGGCGGCGTTCCTGAAACAGATATTCACGGCAGGCTGATGGCGGGGACGCTGGATAGCCAGAGCAGTTGCCCGTGTAAGGCGCGGTTTATTGCGTCGATGATGGATGATACCTATGAGGTGGATGACGGGGGAAGTGAAGCGGAACAACATGCGCAGTCGGCGAAAAAGGATCTGACTTCTGGTTCTGATTCATCCTCTGATGATGTAAAACTGGATTACAGAATTAAATTATCAGGTAATAAGATACTGACGCCACTGAATATACCTGATTATAAAGAAATGATAAGCGGTGGTAGTACGAAGAATACAGAAAAAATAGATTTTACTATCACAAATAAAGGCGATGAGGCTGAAGCGCTTTCTCTGGAAGTGCTTGATGGTAATGAAGTGATTTATAGTGAACGGCAGACCGGTAAATATTGTGATAAGGGAGAGCATGCCTGGCAATGGGATGGTTACAGTAATCAAGGCATACTGGATACAACTAAGATAAAAAGCAAATCACTACTCGTAAGACTGATTGCTTTATGTGGTGATATGATGATAAAAGTTGATTATCCATTGAAAAATGCTGCGAAAGAAGAAGAGTGGGTTGATGTAAAAGTTGACAGAAATAATAAAGTGGTCGATATAACATGGAGATTATCTGTTAAGGATAGCGGTACAAAAGGCAGTAACCCTGAGTTATCGCCAATACCTTATAGCGATTTAGTTAGTCTTACTAAAAATGGCGTGGAGTTTTACTGGTCACGAAATGGAAGTCGCGGCGGGGGAATTGGTGGTAATATCGTTACAGCGATTGGGGTTTTTAAAGTAAATGTAAAGGCTGAGATAAATATTACTCCATCTATGCGAACTTTTGATTTGATATCATCGTTAGATCCAGATATGCAGTCGTCGGTAAGTCTTTTGGGGTTTGAAAAAATATACCATAACTATGGTGGCTATTATAATAACAGCAAGGATGAAATAAAGGCTCTTCTATATAGTAATGAAAGATATAAATGGGATAGTGCTCATGAGATGGGACATAAAGTTATGGATAAATATGGTTCTGAATCATGGACACATAAGGGGACATCCACGCGGGGTCAAAGTACCATCCCTAATACTCCAATGCCATCTTCAGGAGAGATTGATATAATGAAATATGCAGATAGCTATGCACCTGATAGATATAAGAGATTGGTCGCGGCAGATGAAGATGTTCAGGCATTGATCTGGTTGAGCAGGGTGAGTTTTAATGATTAGAATAATTGTTTTTTTATTGTTTTTTTTGAGTGGGTGTACTTCACAAAAAGAGTATTCCAATATAGTCAGGATTGAGAATAGATGCTCCTCAGATATCGATGTCTTTATTCAGGGATATGTTTCCGGTTCTACGCTGATTTATCAGCATAATATACACTTGCCAGTTGGTGATAGTGATGTATTAGTATATTTTCCCACGGCAGATATTGATGATGGTTTTAAATATGAGGGGGCATTCATGATATATAAAGATAGCCGCGGTGAATTGGATTATCCATTCACCATTTCATTGTCAGGGCGCGAAAAAAAAATTTGGGAAGAATGACTTAATTAGATTATCACGAGATATTTCAACAAAAGACGACAGAAAATACGGAGTTATAAGATATATAATCGACAGTCAGGAAATTTGCCCGTGATGTTTTAAGTTATTCGTTCACAATTATTAATTATTGCCTATTATGTAAGGTAAATTTAATTTGGTTCAGAAAAGACAAGAATACATCATTATTAAAATCAATAAGTCAGCAACTATCCATAATATATTCACATAGAATAAATTTAACTATGATGTTACTTCTACACCTGCATGATATTCACTTTCAATGAAAGGAAGATAATCCCTCCGATGGACGATCTAACCCAACGCTACTACGAAGCCGAAATGCGCTACCTGCGTGAAGCGGGGAAAGAATTTGCGCAGGCTTACCCCGACCGCGCCGCGATGCTCAATCTTGATAAACCCGGCGCACGCGATCCCTATGTGGAGCGCCTGTTCGAAGGCTTCGCTTTTTTAATGGGCCGCCTGCGCGAAAAGCTGGACGACGATCTGCCGGAACTGACTGAAGGGCTGGTCAGCCTGCTGTGGCCCCACTACCTGCGAACCATCCCGTCACTTTCCGTGGTTGAACTGTCGACAGATCACCGGCAGATGAAGCAGAGCGAAACGCTGAGCGATTTTCAGGTATTGTCGCGCCCTGTTGGCGAGCGCAGAACCCGCTGCGTCTACAGTGCCACGCGTGATATCACGCTGCATCCGCTGGCGTTGCCGGACGTGTCATTGCAATATGAACCGGACGGACGCTCGGTTATCCGTCTGCGCTTTGCGTGCGGCCCGCTGGTTGGTGACTGGTCGCAGATCGATTTATCCCGCCTGCTGCTCTATCTCAATGCCGACAGCCCGGTAGCCTGTGCGTTGCACCGGGCTTTAACGCTTGGCACGCAGCAGTTCTGGCTGCGTCTGCCGGGGCAGGATCGCCGGATGCTTGGCGCACACTTTTCCCCGATGGGCTTTGAGGATGATGACAGGCTCTGGCCAAAAGGTGAGTCAGCCTTCAGCGGTTACCAGTTGCTGCTGGAGTATTTCACCTTCCGCGAGAAGTTTATGTTCGTGGCGCTGAACGGGCTGGAGCAGGTTGCATGGCCGGAGGGGATAACCGGCTTTGAGATTGACGTGGTGCTGAACGAGAACTGGCCTCACGACCTGCCGTTTGACAGCGATAATATCCGTCTGCACTGCGTGCCGGTCATCAACCTGTTCCCGCTCGAAGCCGATCCGTTACACCTTTCGCCACTGGAAAACGAATTTCTGCTGCGCCCGATGCGCATTCAGGACGGGCATACCGAGATTTATTCCGTCGACAACATTATTTCTTCGCGCCATACCGGCAGTCAGGCGTATGTCCCCTTCTCCAGCTTTCGTCACCGGGGCGGGATGCTGCGCCACGATGCGCCGGAACGCTATTACCACACGCGGGTAAAGCGCGGCCCTTCCGGCCTGCATGACACCTGGCTGATTCTGGGCGGCGATGCGTTTGATACTGACCGGATGCTGGAGGATGAAACGCTCTCTTTAAGCCTGACCGGTACTAACGGGCAGCTTCCCCGTAAGGCTTTACAGAGCACGCTGCTCGATACGCCAGTTCATGCCTCACAGAACGTCCTGCGGGTGCGCAACCTGTGCGCTCCGACGCAGCCCTGCTATCCCCCTGCGCGTGACCGCTTCCACTGGCGGGTGCTCAGTCACCTTGGTTCTAACTTTTTATCGATGATGGATAACGCCGAAATTCTGCGCGGCACGCTGGCACTGTACGACTGGACCGAAAGTGAGATGAACCGCCGTCGTCTGGAGGCGATTGTCGACGTTCAGCACAGCCTGATACAGCGTTTTGAAAGAGGCTTTCTGCTGCGTGGCGTGGATATTCAGGTGACGCTGGACAGTAACGGCTTTGCCGGAGAAGGTGATATCACGCTGTTTGGTGAACTGCTGCACCGCTTTTTCGCACTGTATGCCGATATCCACTTATTCACTCAACTGACCTTAATTCTGCAACCCACAGGAAAGTGCCTGCAATGGACATAGCATCACAGCCAGCGCGTACCGGGCTGACCGACCGGCTGGCCCCGGATATTGCGCGGATCAATTTTTACCGTTTTTGCCAGTTGCTGGAACAGAGCCAGCAGAACGCGCCGCTGGGCAGTACCGACAGCCCCGCCGCCGATGCGGTGCGCTTTCGTCCCCATCCCGGAATGGGCTTTCCGGTCAGCGAGTTAAAGAACGTTGAACGTGACGTGGGCAATCCCGACGCGCCGCCCACGGTGCGCACCACCTTTCTCGGCCTGTACGGCGTGGATTCGCCGCTGCCAACCGCCTATCTGGACTACATTACCCAGCGTCATGACGGACATGACGCAGTGATGGCGTTTCTCGATATTTTTAACCACCGCTTTATCACCCAGTATTACCGCATCTGGCGCAAATATAACTACCCGGCGTCGTTTGAAGCAGGTGCCGTGGATGACATTTCCCGTTGTCTGCTGGGACTCATCGGGCTGGGTATTCCCGGCAGCGAGAACCATATCGCCACGCCGGTATCCCGTTTTCTGGCCCTGCTCAGCGTGATGCGCCTGCCGACGCGCACGGCGGAAGGCGTTACGGCACTGGTGGGACTGCTTGCCCCGCTGACGAAAGCGACGGTGGTGCCTCATGATCCGCAGCCTGTAATTCTCCCGGCCCCTGCGGGTCTGTCAAAAAATTCACGCATCAGCCTGAAAACGCGAACGCTGCTGGGGCGTACCGGTACCGACGTCAACAGCCAGTTGCTGCTGAAACTGTATACCGAAGATGCCGCAGAAGCGCGTGGCTGGCTGCCCGGCGGGCAACTGCACAGCGATTTGCTGGTGCTGCTGCGCGTTTATCTGGGCTGGCGCTGTCAGGCCCGTCTGCAACTGACGCTGCCCGTCAGCCTGTTGCCTGCTGCCCGGCTGGGAAAACAGCGTGTACAGATTAGCCGTACCGGCATCCTTCGCGCCTCCTTTGCCGCGCCCGCGACCGGAACAGTGACGGTCAGTCTGGGGCGTTATCAGGGATTAATACCCGCTTTTTCCATTCGTAACAGGGAGAGTATGACTCATGTTTCCTATTCGTTTTAAACGTCCGGCGTTGCTCTGTATGGCGATGCTGACGGTTGTTCTGAGTGGCTGCGGGCTGATTCAGAAAGTGGTGGATGAATCGAAAAGCGTGGCCTCAGCCGTTTTCTACAAACAAATCAAAATACTGCATCTCGATTTCTTCTCCCGCAGCGCCCTGAATACGGATGCGGAAGATACGCCGCTTTCCACGATGGTGCATGTCTGGCAACTGAAAACCCGCGAAGATTTTGACAAGGCGGATTACGACACCCTGTTTATGCAGGAAGAGAAGACGCTGGAGAAGGACGTACTGGCAAAACACACCGTCTGGGTAAAACCGGAAGGCACGGCATCCCTGAATGTGCCGCTGGATAAAGAGACGCAGTTTGTCGCCATTATTGGGCAGTTTTATCACCCTGATGAAAAAAGCGACAGCTGGCGTCTGGTGATCAAAAGGGACGAACTGGAGGCCGACAAGCCGCGCTCGATTGAACTGATGAGAAGCGACCTGCGACTGCTGCCTCTCAAGGATAAATAACCGATGTCGACACCTTCCTTATATGAAATGCTGACGTTCAGTTTCAGCGGCGAGTTACCGCTGGAACAGGTCAGCGAGCGGGATCAGCTTATCCTTTCCGTGATGGACAATATGCAACGCATTATCAACTGCCGGGCAGGCACGCTGGCGCATTTGCCGGATTACGGTCTGCCGGATCTCAGTCTGATCCATCAGGGGATGGCTGCGGGTATTCATGGCCTGATGCGTCAGATTGAAGAAACACTGCTGCGTTATGAACCACGCCTGAGTCAGATACAGGTGGAATTACTCCCCCAGCCCCGTCCGGGGCATCTTAATTACCTGATCCACGCGCAGCTTCCCGATACCGGCTGGATACGCTTTGATGGCGTATTTTCTCCGGAAGGACGAATTGTTCTGCGTCATCTCAAACAGCAGGAGCGGGCGTACTGATGGCAAGTAACGCGAATTTTATCAGCCAGTTCGTCATGGGCGGCGATCCTTGTACTTATAAGGAATCCGGTGAACTGCAGGCTGAAATGAGTAAACTGACTCACCCGGCCCGACCGGATGTGGACTGGCGTCAGGTGGAAAAACTCAGCCTCGCGCTGTTCCGGCAAAATGGCGTGGAACTACAGACGCTGGTCTGTTACGTACTGGCGATAACCAGACGGCAGGGGCTGGCAGGGATGGCAGACGGACTCGGTTCACTGGATATACTGCTCCAGCGCTGGGCTGACTTCTGGCCGGTACAGGTACATTCCAGAATATCACTGCTCAACTGGGTCACAGAAAAAATGCAGCAGGCACTGAGAACGCTGGATATTCAGTATCAGGATCTGCCGCAGATCTACCGTTGTGTACAGCATCTTTCCGCCATCGAAACCACGCTGCAACAGTGTGAACTGTGGCATATGACGAAGCTGGACGTATTGTCCGGGCAGTTTCGCAATGCGGCTCTGCGTCTGGAACGGCTGGCGCCTCAGGGAGCGGAAACCATTATCACTCCCCCTGAATTACCCCGCCGGGAAATGAATCAACCGAAAAAGTCAGAGGAAAGTCCACAGCCGGTTTTTGCAACCAGATCCGTTCAGCAAAACGATAAGGATGCCAGTCCACCCGTGCCATCCCCTGAAATCTCCCGGCAGTGGACATGGCCGATATTTATGGCCGGAATGGTTGTGATGGCCGGTCTCGGCGGAACAGGATTATGGGGCTGGTCGCAGCTTAATCAGCCGGACGCGCTAATCCAGCGAATACAACTGTCTGTCATGCCGTTGCCGCAGTCGCTGGAGAGCGGCGAACTGGCAAAGCTGGATGTAAAGGATAAGGCGCTGCTGGCTCAGGACAGAACAATTGCGGCAAGTCAGATGCAACTGGAGCAGTTAAACAAATTGCCTGCCCGCTGGCCACTGGAGCAGGGATATCGCCAGCTACGCCAGCTTGATGCCCTGTGGCCGGATAATCCTCAGGTCAGGGCGCTGAACGCGCAGTGGCGCAAACAGCGGGAGCTGAGCGCCCTGTCTGCTGAGGCACTGAATGGCTATGCTCAGGCGCAGAGTCAGCTACAGCGCCTGTCGGCGCAGCTGGATGCACTGGATGAACGTAAGGGGAGATATCTGACCGGTTCGGAACTGAAAACGGCGGTGTACGGCATCCGGCAGTCGTTAAAGGAGCCGCCGCTGGAAGAACTGCTTCGGCAACTGGAAGAGCAAAAACAGACCGGAGAGGTTTCGCCAACGCTGTTGACGCAAATTGATACCCGGTTAAATCAGTTGTTGAATCGCTATGTCATTTTACTGGATACGAAGGTGGTGCGTATTACCGTGAAGGAGATCGGTGAGTAACATCGATGGAGATCGGTTCGTGTCACTTTCACAGAACCGTTTTTAAATTACCTTCACTGATCTCCTTCGGTCAACGGAG
>NZ_JBJQLL010000022.1:0-66221 GCF_046486405.1 Escherichia sp. WS338
CAGCTATTTTAAAGGATAGAGGATAATCACGTTGGGTGCGTTTGAACTCAGTCATCATCACGTTCTCCGGATTTAAGTCAGGAACGTGTCAACGCTATTCAGGACGGGTCAACAAATGCAAAAAAGCCTGCTCGCTGAGCAGGCTTTTCGAATTTGGTCGGTGATAGAGGATTCGAACCTCCGACCCCTTCGTCCCGAACGAAGTGCGCTACCAGGCTGCGCCAATCACCGAATGCGGGGCGCATCTTACTGCGCAGATACGCCCTCGTCAATCCCTTAATAGCAAAATGCCTTTTGATCGGCGAGAAAGTCAGCAGGCCGCTTAGTTAGCCGCTGCCTCTTTTGCCTGCGGGATGTGACACCAGTTGTTGTTTTCGTTAATTCCACCATCAGGTGAAGTATAGCCAAGACACCCCATAATGGTGTCGTACAGCTCTACGTGACGGCGTGGCACTTTCATGTCGGCTTCTTTTTTCAGCTGCGCAAATGCCTGCGCATTGACCGGATTTTCCAGATATTTATCCGACATCCAGACCATCATCGGCACACGGAACTGTTCCGGCGGTGCCAGTTCACGCGGCGTGCCGTGCAGGTGCTCGCGTTCGTTAATTGACTCACCGTGGTCAGCTGCGTAGAACACAATCGCTTTCTTATCGCGAACCTGATCAATCACGCTGGAGATAAAGTGATCCACATAGGTCACCGAGTTGTCATAGGAGTTGATCATCTGCGCTTTGGTACAGCCGCTATCAACACCAATACATTCCGGCTTCCACTGCGCAAAGCTGCGCGGGTAACGCTGGGTGTAGTTAAAGTGCGAACCTTTGGTATGCAAAATGATCAGATGCTTGCCATCCGGGTTGCGCCCCAGCGATTGCTGCATTTCGTCTACCAGCAACATATCATCTACCGGCTTGCCACGGTTACGTGGCTCCGCACCAATCTGCTCACGATAAGCAATGTTGTCCGCCATCGTGTTGCTGTAGAACCACATTTCGCTCTGCATAGCGTAGAGGTCAGAACTGAATCCTAACTGCTTCAGCACCGCGAAAATGTTCTGTTCTTTTAATGTGCGCTGCGGATTATCTTCCGCTCCACCCTCTCGTACAAACATGCAACGCAGAGAAAGTTTGGTCGCCGTGTCACAAGAATAGCCACGGAACGCCGCCAGATTTTTCTCCTGGGCCAGCTTCGGCGTGGTATTACGCTCATAGCCGAAAATGCCCATATGGTCCCAACGCGTAGTTTCACCGATGATAAACACGACATAAGTGTCATCAACGTTTTGCGGTGCCTGATAAGTGAATTTCTTCGCCGGATTAAGCAATGAATTGTTATCGGAAGATTCATCGACCCGCGCCCAGGCATACAGCCCCAATGCCGAAAGCCAGTTTGATGGCAGATAAGAGTTCGCTACGACGCCGCCATAGCTTGGCAAATCAACACCGGTCGCCCTCTCCACTTTCTTCTGCTGGATATCCAGCAAACGAATCGGTGCCCAAACCATAATACCAGCTAGCACGACGACCGCCAGGCTGCGAATACGCTGTCCAGGGGTTCGCAGCTGTCGGAGCAAGGTGTAACGACAGCGGTTATTCCAGATAAGGATAAGAGGCAATGCACTTACGGCGATTAACCAGAGAATAAAGTTCAGACCAACAACTTCTTTTGACAGGTCGATATCGGTGGTCATGACGGAAGCGATGATGCCATAACCAATGACCACATTAAGGAAGGTCATGTAATAGCTGGCACCTGCGGAAAAGAGCACCACCAGCGACGCCAGAATACGCCAGCTACGGCGGCCAAACAGCGAAAGAAGACGTAGTAAAAAGAAGGTCACCAGTACGGTGGCGGCCAGTTCAACAACAGCAGAAATGCCTTTCCAGACGGTAAAATCGTGCGCATAGCTGCCGAAGCGGCGGTAAAAAACCGCGCCATTCATAAAAAGGCCAATATAGATTGCAAGCAAAAAGCTCAGCTTCTGCTGTGTAATCGATTTGATGTATCTCATGCAAACAAACCCTGGACAAACAGGTGATAACACCCTGCTTAATGGCTTTTCAGGCCAGGCAGGGGAAAAGTGCGGAGGTAGTCAGATAAGTAAAATCTACACGCGCGAATAAGTAGACCACAGCAAAGGGAAAAAGTGTGGGGAAAGAGTGTGCACGAAGCACAAATTTACAAAAATGCAAGTTTGAAAAGAGACTTTAGCGTTACAAAAAGCAGTAAAAAGGGCCAGTTAACTGGCCCAAATTTTACGCGTCATTGTTTATACATTGCGTTGAAGCGTTTGATTCACACTAAGGCTAAAGCCCAGTAGCTCGCGGCAGATGATTAAAGGGAGCCATGCGCCTCACGCAACATTTTCTGCTCTGGCTGACGAATCGTCGTAGAGAGCGCCAGTGACAGAATCAGCAGGGCGAAAATCACGTAGAAGGTCACATAGAAGCCGCCAAACAGTGAGGCGATAATCGACCCACAAATGCTGCCGATACCGAAACCGAGATAAATCACACCGTAGTTTTTCGCCAGGTTATTGAGGCCGAAGAACTCACTGACCAGTGACGGGAACACCGTGATAGTGCCGCCAAAGTTAAACGCCACGCAGGCAATCGCTGCAAAGAACGTCACTGCATTCAATGGTGCAAACAGCAGGGCCGCCATACCCACCAGCGAAATCACCTGACCAATGGTGATAACACGGATTCGGGCGATTTTGTCAGACAGTATCCCCAGAACCAGACGACCTGAAAGGTTGGCGATGGAAATAACAGTGACTGCATTGGCTGCGGAAACCACATCAAGGTGTGCCAGACTTTGGGCGATATCTTTCGCTACCCCAATCACGTACAGGCCGCTCATGCAGGCAGTCAGGAACATTACCGCTAACATCCAGTACTGCGGTTTACGCATCGACTCTGCCAGCGTGTAATCTTTCTCCACGACACCATTGCTGGTTTTCACTTCCTGTTTTGGTGCGTCTTTCATTAACGTTGCGCCGAAAACAATCATCACCAGCGCAATCGCTCCCCAAATCACAAAAGTTTTTTCCAGACCCACCGTTTCGAGCAGCTGCGTGTCGATAAATTTGAAACCCAGGCTACCCAGACCATAAGAACCGATAGCGAACGCGGAGATCAGACCTTTACGCTCCGGGAACCACTTCACGCAGTTAGAGAGCGTCAGCAGGTAACCCGCGCCATCCGCCAGACCGACCAGCACACCGGCGCTTAACCACAGCATCATCAGGTTGTCAGAATGCGCTGTCAGGAAGAAGCCTAATCCCAGCAAAATGCCGGAAGCCATAGTGACGCGTTTAACGCCAAAACGTTCCTGTAATTTCCCCGCAACAGAAGATGAAATTGCCAGCCCCAGACTTAACAAGCCGAAAGAGAAAGCGACCTGGCTTACCGGCGCATCCAGCTTGGCAGAAAGCGCGCCGTTAAACAGGCTCCAGGTATAAACCGACCCCAGCGCAAACTGGGTAATGATAGTACCGATGAGTGTCAACCAGCGGGTACGCTGATAATTTGAAGGTGTCATGGCAGTATTCCTGCAGTAATAAAAAGGAAAAATCTCTGCTGACAACCATAACGAAGTGCACTTTATGCCTGGGGAAAAACGGCATGAAATGCCATCAGAACGGAATGAAATGCATTAGTTCAGGAATGAATGACTCGACAATTATTCACCAAATTTATTATTTAGTAAGTTAGCACCCACTATCACCACAACTATTGTTACTCAATGGTTTTAATTGTGACTGTTACGTTAAAATCTGGCACTAACCCCCATCGTATACAGATAGTCGCTATTGTTAGTGGTATTTTCTGCCTGAGATAGCGCCGCATAGGCGGCAATATTTTGATTGAGCAACATATCAGCGCCTACGGTGACATCCAGCCAGTTGCCGTTCTGGTTTGTCGCCGTCATCCGGCTCAGGCCTGATTGCGCCTTCCAGATATTCTCGCCAAATTGCTGGTTATAGCTGATTTGCGCCCAGGGTCGGAGATCGCCAAGCCGGGAGTCAACACGCCAGCCTAAGGTACTCACGCTGGCATGCCATAACGGATCGGCCAGCGTGGTAGTACTGTCGCCAAACTCGTTATACATCGAGGTGGTTGTGCCATCGTAATGTAATGCCGCGACCGGGCCGGTTGTAACCTGCTCATATAAAGGAAAATTCCAGCCCATACTCATACTGCTGGTCACATCCACAGGAGTTTCTTCCGCCAGATTGACTTCCAGTCCCAGCGCCCTTTGGCTACTTTGAATACGTTGCGACAAAATATCGTTGTAATCAGGTTGATGATCGCTATCCCAGGTGTAACGCTCTGTGGAATGTCCGGGTTGCGTATCAACGATATATTCTTGTTGCCAGGCGTAAGCTGTGTTGAGAAAAAAGGCACTGATTACCACACTCGCCAGCAGGCTTAGCTGCCAGCGACCACCGCTTTTTTTTATGATCATTAACACGACTCCAGGGAAGAGCCGAATTCGGCAATATTATTGTCATTGTATGAAGGATATCGGGCATAGTAGCCCTGTATTAAATATTGACTTTTTCACCGATGCGTCAAGAAAAGCGGCTGAAATTTTTACGATCGGGTACATAGCGAGGGAAAGTATGGAACGTTGCGGCTGGGTGAGTCAGGACCCGCTTTATATTGCCTACCATGATAATGAGTGGGGCGTGCCTGAAACTGACAGTAAAAAACTGTTCGAAATGATCTGCCTTGAAGGGCAGCAGGCTGGATTATCGTGGATCACCGTCCTCAAAAAACGCGAAAACTATCGCGCCAGCTTTCATCAGTTCGATCCGGTGAAGGTGGCTGCAATGCAGGAAGAGGATGTCGAAAGACTGGTACAGGACGCCGGGATTATCCGCCATCGCGGGAAAATTCAGGCAATTATTGGTAATGCGCGGGCGTACCTGCAAATGGAACAGAACGGCGAACCGTTTGCCGACTTTGTCTGGTCGTTTGTCAATCATCAACCACAGGTGACACAAGCCACAACGTTGAGCGAAATCCCTACATCTACGCCCGCCTCCGACGCTCTATCTAAAGCCCTGAAAAAGCGTGGTTTTAAGTTTGTTGGTACCACAATCTGTTACTCCTTTATGCAGGCATGTGGGCTGGTGAATGATCATGTGGTTGGCTGCTGTTGCTATCCGGGAAATAAACCATGATTCGGGAAGCGCAACGTTCAGAACTCCCCGCGATCCTCGAACTGTGGCTGGAAAGTACAACCTGGGGGCATCCCTTTATAAAAGCGAATTACTGGCGTGATTGCATTCCGCTGGTGCGGGATGCCTATCTTGCCAACGCGCAAAACTGGGTCTGGGAAGAAGACGGTAAGCTTCTCGGTTTTGTCAGCATTATGGAAGGCCGATTCCTCGCAGCAATGTTTGTCGCACCGAAGGCCGTCAGACGCGGTATTGGTAAGGCGCTAATGCAGTATGTGCAGCAGCGCCATCCCCATCTGTTGCTGGAGGTTTATCAAAAAAATCAACCGGCGATAGATTTCTACCATGCGCAGGGTTTTCACATTGTCGACTGCGCATGGCAGGATGAAACCCAACTACCCACCTGGATTATGAGCTGGCCGGTGGTTCAAACGCTGTAAGTGTCAGTTCCGGACCGTTGTATTTTTCCAGCCATGCCAGCGCCGTATTACCCGCACAGCCATTCCCCAGCCGCGAGCTGGGGAGATCTTTGGTCAGAACGTTCACCGCGCCGTTTTTACAAATACCGTCAGCGGTTAAATCCAGATCCGGCCATGCCCCTTCATGAATACAAATCACGCCAGGTTTAATTCCCTCGCTAATGACCGCTCCGGCAAGAATTTGCCCGCGTGCGTTCCACAACCGAACAATATCGCCATCTTGTATGCCGCGCGCCTGGGCATCGTCAGGATGAATGGTGACAGGCTCACGATTTGCCACCGCGTATAATTCGCGCAGAGAGCTGTAATTCAGTTGGCTGTGCAGGCGGTGCGCCGGATGGGCAGAAAGTACCTGCAACTGTTCTGGTTCGGCATTGCCCTGCCACTCATCCGGCTCCAGCCACATCGGATGCCCAGGGCAATCCGGGTAACCATAATCGGCAATACGCTGCGAGAAGATTTCAATCTTACCGCTGGCGGTTTTTAATGGATGCGCCTGCGGATCGCGGCGAAAATCGGCGAAGCGAATAAACCGCTCACTGTCCGGGTTTTCCGGCATCTCAATTAACTGGTTGGCTTCCCAGAACTCAGCAAATGGCGGCAATTCAACCTGCTGGCTTGCCCCGCGCTGCCGGGCAACGTTATAAAACGTTTCCAGCCATTGCAGCTCACTTTTTCCTTCCGTAAACCGCGCATAGCCGCCCTTCTCCCAACGTTCACTCAACTCGGCAAAGACATCAAAATCATTACGCGCTTCATAACGTGGAGGCACCACTTGCTTCATCGGCACCAGATGCTGATTACTGTAATCGCCGGTCATGGTGAGATCAATACGCTCAAACGAAGTGGTCGCAGGCAGAACGATATCCGCGTGTTTCGCCGCAGCCGTCCAGAAGCATTCAGAGATCACCACCAGCTCCGGTTTTTGCCAGGCACGGATCAGGCGATTGGTATCCTGATGATGAGTAAAGTTGGCACCGCCCGCCCACCAGATAAAACGAATATCCGGGAAATGTCGGTCCATACCGTTGTGTTGATATGCGCCACCAGGGTTTTCCAGTGCTTCAACAATGCGGGCAACAGGGATTTTATCTACCGCATCGCAGCCACCCGGCAAGCTGCCCTGCATGGAAGAGAGCACCGCAGCGCGGCGCGTGGGGTTACCACCATTGGCAAAATGGTAAGAAAGACCAAAACCGCCGCCGGGTGTGCCGATTTGCCCCAACATTGCCGCCAGCGTGACGATCATCCAGTGTTTTTGTTCACCAAACTGTTGGCGCTGCATTCCCCAGCCAGCCATCAGCATGGTGGTGTTTTGGTGGAAAATAGCCGCCAGTTCGCGGATTTTCTCTGCGTTAACCCCACAAATCTCTGCCGCCCACTCGGCGGTTTTCGCTATTCCGTCACTCTCGCCCAGCAAATAAGAGGCGAAGACGTCATAACCTGTGGTGCAACGCGTCAGAAACGCTTCGTCGTGCCAACCATTTTCCACCAGCGTATGGGCGATCCCCAGCATCAGCGCAACATCGGTGCCCATGTGCGGTGCCACCCACTCCATTTTATCGCCAAAGAAATCGACGGTTTCCGATCGCATTGGATCAATGCAGATCAGCTTTTTCCCGCTGTCACGCAGTGCGGAAAAGTAAGAAAGCCCCTGCTCATCGGATGCATTCCACGCAATTTTCAGCGTATTGAGTGGATTAGCACTCCACAGCACCACGACATCGCTATGTTCCAGCACCAGCGGCCAACTGGTTTGCTGTTGATAAACTTCGCTGCCACCCACGACATACGGCATGATCGCCTGTGCCGCGCCGGTCGAATAATCCCCCAGATGCCCGGTATAACCGCCTGCCAGCGCCATATAGCGTTGTAATAATGTCGAGGCCTTATGCAGCACGCCGTTTGAACGCCAGCCGTAGGAACCAGCAAAAATCGATGCCGGACCATAAGCCTCACGAATGCGTTTATGTTGATGGTGAATAAGCTCCAGCGCCTCATCCCAACTCACGCGAACAAATTCATCCTGCCCACGAATGCCTTGCGGATTTTCCGGTGACGCAAGAAAGCCTTTGCGCACCATTGGAAATCGCACCCGCGTATTGCTGTGAACCTGGTCGCGAACCGCGCTCTGCAAGGAGTTTTCCATTCCTGTGGCTAACGCGCCACGCGAGCTAAACACGGTTTCGCCGTCGGTTTCAACCAGCATAGGCCCCCAGTGGGCGGCAGTCAGAACGGAATATCGTGAGGATGAGTTGGCCAAACCGAAGACTCCTGAAAGGTTAGATGTATTGAGCAGTTAAATATTACTTACAAATTTCCGAGTATTCCCAGGAATAATCTTCATGTTCACGCGGCATAATCTCCCGCCACAGAACCCGTGGCAAAGAATAAAAAGGTTATTAAGGATTAACAATGAAGAAACGTGTTTATCTTATTGCCGCCGTAGTGAGTGGCGCTCTGGCGGTATCTGGCTGTACAACTAACCCTTACACCGGCGAACGCGAAGCAGGTAAATCTGCTATCGGCGCAGGTCTGGGCTCTCTCGTTGGCGCGGGTATTGGTGCGCTCTCTTCTTCGAAGAAAGATCGCGGTAAAGGCGCGCTGATTGGCGCAGCAGCAGGCGCAGCTCTGGGCGGCGGCGTTGGTTATTACATGGATGTGCAGGAAGCGAAGCTGCGTGACAAAATGCGCGGCACTGGTGTTAGCGTAACCCGCAGCGGGGATAACATTATCCTCAATATGCCGAACAATGTGACCTTCGACAGCAGCAGCGCAACCCTGAAACCGGCGGGCGCTAACACCCTGACCGGCGTGGCAATGGTACTGAAAGAGTATCCGAAAACGGCGGTTAACGTGATTGGTTATACCGACAGCACGGGGGGTCACGACCTGAACATGCGTCTCTCCCAGCAGCGTGCGGATTCCGTTGCCAGCGCGTTGATCACCCAGGGCGTGGACGCCAGCCGCATCCGTACTCAGGGCCTTGGCCCGGCTAACCCAATCGCCAGCAACAGCACCGCAGAAGGTAAGGCGCAAAACCGCCGTGTAGAAATTACCTTAAGCCCACTGTAATCCCTTTCATGTCAGGTGATGCAGAAATCACCTGGCATTCTTCAGTTTTCCTTCATCATATTTCAGGCTAAGGTGATCGCCTTATCAGTGAATGGAGAGAAGCATGAAGCCGTCCGTTATCCTCTACAAAGCCTTACCTGATGATTTACTGCAACGCCTGCAAGAACATTTCACCGTTCACCAGGTGGCAAACCTCAGCCCACAAACCATCGAACAAAATGCAGCAATTCTTGCCGAAGCTGAAGGTTTACTGGGTTCAAACGAGAATGTTGATGCCGCATTGCTGGAAAAAATGCCGAAACTGCGTGCCACATCAACGATCTCCGTAGGCTATGACAATTTTGATGTCGATGCGCTTACCGCCCGAAAAATTCTGCTGATGCACACGCCAACCGTATTAACAGAAACCGTCGCCGATACGCTGATGGCGCTGGTATTGTCTACCGCTCGTCGGGTTGTGGAGGTAGCAGAACGAGTAAAAGCAGGCGAATGGACCGCGAGCATAGGCCCGGACTGGTACGGCACTGACGTTCACCATAAAACACTGGGCATTGTCGGGATGGGACGGATCGGCATGGCGCTGGCACAACGTGCGCACTTTGGCTTCAACATGCCCATCCTCTATAACGCGCGCCGCCACCATAAAGAAGCAGAAGAACGCTTCAACGCCCGCTACTGCGATTTGGATACACTGTTACAAGAGTCAGATTTCGTTTGCCTGATCCTGCCGTTAACTGATGAGACGTATCATCTATTTGGCGCAGAACAATTCGCCAAAATGAAATCCTCCGCCATTTTCATTAATGCCGGACGTGGCCCGGTGGTTGATGAAAATGCACTGATTGCTGCATTGCAGAAAGGGGAAATTCACGCTGCCGGGCTGGATGTCTTCGAACAAGAGCCACTGTCAGTAGATTCGCCGTTGCTCTCAATGGCCAACGTCGTCGCAGTACCGCATATTGGATCTGCCACTCATGAGACGCGTTATGGCATGGCCGCCTGTGCCGTGGATAACTTGATTGATGCGTTACAAGGAAAGGTTGAGAAGAACTGTGTGAATCCGCACGTCGCGGACTAAGCCGCGACTGCGTGGAGTAAAGCCCGATAATCGCTCGGGCTTTTACTCTTTATTGGGTTGCAGTAACTGCTGTAGTCCAGGCCTGATTAAACGCCTGATGTTGTGCCGGTAATGGCGCAATCAGTTTGTTATATTCACTTGCCTGCTGCGAAGTCGGGAACTGGATGCCATTTGCGACAAAGCTCACCTGAGTACCTTGCTGAGCAATGTAGTCTCCAACCATCACCAGTTGTTGCGTGAAAGTTTGTGCCGCCGGAATCAACGGTTGCAACGCATCAGCTGGCGTCGTTACCACTTTGGTGAATGCCTGATCGAAGACCGGTTTCAGGTCATCGCTCTGTTTTAGCGCAGAGTGCGCAGCATCGGCCTGCAACTTCGCATTTTGCAGCTGTTGCGCCAGTACGCCCAGAGAACCGTTCATTTCACGCAGTGGGCCGCTTTGCGTAACGTAATCCTGCGGTACGCGAATTGCGTTAACGCTGTCTACAACCGGGCGCAGACCGGAATCCATCGCCTGATTCACCTGCTGAGAATAACCATACAGAATCGCGTAATCAGAGACAAAAGGACCAAACTGTTTTTTCTGATCGGCAGTCAGGGTTGGTAGACGTTCACCGCTACGCATCACTGTATTCTGCAGGAAGTCGATAAACGCTTTACGCTGATCGCCTTCTTTATCAAAACACCCACTCAGGCTAACTACCATTAATAACGCCGCAAGAGGCGCAAACCAGCGAGAGCAGGACTTTCCTGTCGCCATTTTCTTACTCCTTTCACCCAAAAAAAGCGCACAACGACACACGCGTGTCTGACGTGACAAGGATAGTCCAGGACAGGCTTGCAGGATACCCTTTCTACGTAATCTTCCTGGTAAAATCATGGAGAAAATGAAACAAGGTCAATTTGTTGTTTCATTGTTAAAAAATGATAGTGCCGTTGCTTTTTTTGTAGCCTGAGATTTACGCCTTCGCAGAACGTTAGATTTTCGAAATCTTTACAAACCGGGAGTGGTAAGAGATATATCGGCATTTATCAGATCGTTAGGTGGCTATAAGTCACGCTAAATGACTGGCTGAATCGAATCATAGCCAGAGCATGCCCTGACTACACCCCGCTATGTCTGTTTTTCCCGACTATTCTTAATGAGCTTCGATGCAATTCACGATCCCGCAGTGTGATTTGAGGAGTTTTCAATGGAATATAAAGATCCAATGCATGAGCTGTTGAGCAGCCTGGAACAGATTGTTTTTAAAGATGAAACGCAGAAAATTACCCTGACGCACAGAACAACGTCCTGTACCGAAATTGAGCAGTTACGAAAAGGGACAGGGTTAAAAATCGATGATTTCGCCCGGGTTTTGGGCGTATCAGTCGCCATGGTAAAGGAATGGGAATCCAGACGCGTGAAGCCTTCAAGTGCCGAACTAAAATTGATGCGTTTGATTCAAGCCAACCCGGCATTAAGTAAGCAGTTGATGGAATAGACTTTTATCCACTTTATTGCTGTTTACGGTCCTGATGACAGGACCGTTTTCCAACCGATTAATCATAAATATGAAAAATAATTGTTGCATCACCCGCCAATGCGTGGCTTAATGCACATCAACGGTTTGACGTACAGACCATTAAAGCAGTGTAGTAAGGCAAGTCCCTTCAAGAGTTATCGTTGATACCCCTCGTAGTGCACATTCCTTTAACGCTTCAAAATCTGTAAAGCACGCCATATCGCCGAAAGGCACACTTAATTATTAAAGGTAATACACTATGTCCGGTAAAATGACTGGTATCGTAAAATGGTTCAACGCTGACAAAGGCTTCGGCTTCATCACTCCTGACGATGGCTCTAAAGACGTGTTCGTACACTTCTCTGCTATCCAGAACGATGGTTACAAATCTCTGGACGAAGGTCAGAAAGTGTCCTTCACCATCGAAAGCGGCGCTAAAGGCCCGGCAGCTGGTAACGTAACCAGCCTGTAATCTCTGCTTAAAAGCACAGAATCTAAGATCCCTGCCATTTGGCGGGGATTTTTTTATTTGTTTTTCAGGAAATAAATAATCGATCGCGTAATAGAATCTAGTGTTATTTTTGTGAAGAATAAATTTGGGTGCAATGAGAATGCGCAACGCCGTAAGAAAGGCGGGAATAACTTCCCGCCAAAGTCTCTTACTCTTTCAAATTGCAGGCTAAAAATGCCGCCAGCTCATAACTTCCCTGTTTAATATGCAATTCACACAGTGAATCTCTTACCATCCAGGTAAAAAATAAAAGCGTGAAACAAATCACTATTAAAGAAAGCAATCTATATTTCTGCGGCATTCCCAGCCTCCTGTGTTGATTTCCAACGAGTAAGAGGCTAACCTTATGGTGTTCAGGCATAGGGTAGCCTCACTTTGATTTATAGTCAGGTGGGGCTTTTCTCTGTCTGCCTTTCGGTGAATACCTGAGACAAACAGTCTCAAGCACCCACAGCTATTCTAGCTTAATAAGTTCGTTTCTTCTCCTTGATATAATCCTAAAAAAATCTCATAAAATTAATATATGAGACAATCTTTATTCAGCAGAAGATTATTAAAGGTTGCTCTATTATTTAGCGATAAAAAAGCCTGCCAGATGGCAGGCTTTTTAATAACGGCGTTATTACTGTAACAGCGAAATATCCGCAACGCGCAGGAATAATTCGCGCAGTTTCTCCAGCATGGTAAGACGGTTGATTCGCAATTCTTTGTCATCAACCATGACCATCACTTTATCGAAGAAGGCATCAACCGGTTCACGCAATTCAGCCAGTTCGACCAGCGCGTCCTGGTAACGACCTTCAGCGAAGTACGGCTCCAGCTTGTCGCGCAGCACCACAACTTGCATCGCCAGTTTAATTTCTTCCGGCTCTTTCAGAGTAGAAGCATTCACGCGATCGCTCAGCACTTCGTCAGACTTCGCCAGAATGTTAGATACACGCTTGTTTGCCGCCGCCAGTGACGCTGCCGCATCCAGAGTACGGAAGTGCGATACCGCCTTCATACGGGCATCGAAATCTGCCGGACGAGTCGGACGACGCGCCAGTACCGCCTGGATGGTATCAACGGTGTAACCTTCGTCCTGATACCAGGCGCGGAAGCGACCGAGCATAAAGTCGATAACATCATCAACTACGTTGGTATTAGTCAGCTTATCGCCATACAGACGCACCGCTTCTTCGGTCAGCGTTTGCAGATCAAGGTTGAGGTTCTTCTCAACGATAATACGCAGCACGCCAAGTGCGGCACGACGCAACGCAAACGGGTCTTTGTCGCCTTTCGGATGCTGGCCGATACCGAAGATACCCGCCAGAGTATCCATCTTGTCAGCAATCGCCAGCGCACAGGCTACCGGGTTAGACGGCAGGTCATCACCGGCAAAGCGCGGCTGATACTGCTCGTTCAGCGCCACGGCAACATCTTCCGCTTCGCCATCGTGACGCGCGTAGTGCATCCCCATAACGCCCTGGGTGTCGGTGAACTCGAAGACCATGTTGGTCATCAGGTCGCACTTGGACAGCAGGCCCGCACGGGTAGCGTGGTTAACGTCAGCGCCAATCTGTTCAGCAATCCAGCCAGCCAGCGCCTGGATGCGGTCAGTCTTGTCACGCAGCGTACCCAGCTGTTGCTGGAACAGCACGGTTTGCAGGCGCGGCAGGTTATCTTCCAGACGTTTTTTACGGTCGGTGTTGAAGAAGAACTCGGCATCCGCCAGACGTGGACGAACGACTTTCTCGTTACCAGAGATAATTTGCTGCGGATCTTTCGATTCGATGTTGGCAACGAAGATAAAGTTCGGCAGCAGTTTGCCGTCGTTCGCATACACCGGGAAGTATTTCTGGTCACCTTTCATGGTGTAAACCAGCGCTTCAGACGGCACCGCGAGGAATTTCTCTTCGAATTTTGCGGTCAGCACAACCGGCCATTCCACCAGCGAAGCGACTTCTTCCAACAGGCTTTCGCTTAAGTCAGCGTTACCGCCAATCTTACGCGCCGCTTCTTCGGCATCGGCTTTAATCTTCGCCTTACGTTCTTCGTAATCGGCGATGACTTTCCCGCGCTCACGCAGAATTTCCGGATACTGATCAGCATTGTCGATAGTGAATTCCGGCTCGCCCATAAAGCGGTGGCCGCGAATCACGCGATCGGACTGAATGCCCAGAATGGTAGCCGGAATAACTTTGTCGCCCAGCAGCAGGGTCACGGTGTGCACCGGACGCACGAAGTGCACGTCGCTTGCACCCCAACGCATCAGTTTCGGGATCGGCAGTTTCGCCAGCGAAGTCGCAACCATATTCGGCAGCAGTGCTTCAGTGCTTTCGCCCTTCACGTGGGCGCGATACAGCAGCCATTCGCCTTTATCGGTAGTCAGACGCTCAGCCTGGTCAACGGTAATACCGCAACCACGCGCCCAGCCTTCTGCCGCTTTGCTCGGTTTGCCTTCAGCGTCGAACGCCTGGGCAATCGCCGGGCCGCGTTTTTCGATTTCACGATCCGGTTGCGCTTCCGCCAGGTTAGCTACTTTAAGCGCCAGACGACGCGGAGCAGCAAACCATTGAACGGTGCCGTGTGCGAGGCCAGCGTTATCCAGCTCCGCAGTAAAGTTCGCAGCAAAGGACTCAGCCAGGCTGCGCAGTGCTTTTGGTGGCAGCTCTTCAGTGCCGATTTCCACCAGAAAAGTTTTCTCAGACATAGCCGCCTCTTACTTATCTTTGTTGCACATCGGGAAGCCGAGGGCTTCACGGGAAGCGTAGTATGCTTCTGCCACTGCTTTGGTCAGGGTGCGAATGCGCAGAATATAGCGCTGACGCTCGGTGACGGAGATGGCTTTACGCGCATCCAGCAGGTTGAAGCTGTGGGCGGCTTTCAGAATACGCTCGTAGGCTGGCAGCGGCAGCGGATTTTCCAGCGCCAGCAGCTGCTGCGCTTCTTTCTCGTACTGCTCAAAGCAGGTGAACAGGAAGTCCACATCCGCGTATTCGAAGTTGTAAGTGGACTGCTCCACTTCGTTCTGATGGAACACGTCGCCATAGGTGGTTTTACCCAGCGGGCCGTCGCTCCAGACCAGGTCGTAAACGCTGTCTACGCCCTGAATGTACATTGCCAGACGTTCCAGACCGTAGGTGATCTCGCCGGTAACCGGTTTACACTCCAGACCACCAACCTGCTGGAAGTAAGTGAACTGCGTCACTTCCATGCCGTTCAGCCACACTTCCCAGCCCAGCCCCCAGGCACCCAGCGTCGGGTTTTCCCAGTTATCTTCCACGAAACGGATGTCGTGGATGGTCGGGTCCATGCCCAGCTCTTTCAGAGAACCAAGGTACAGCTCCTGAATATTGTCCGGCGATGGCTTAATGACCACCTGGAACTGATAGTAGTGCTGTAAACGGTTGGGGTTTTCGCCGTAGCGACCATCGGTCGGGCGACGAGAAGGCTGAACATAAGCAGCCGCCATCGGTTCTGGCCCCAGCGCGCGCAGACAGGTCATTGGGTGAGAGGTTCCCGCGCCGACTTCCATGTCCAATGGTTGAACAATGGTGCAGCCCTGGCGAGCCCAGTAATCCTGTAAGGTCAGGATCAAGCCCTGGAAGGTCCTGGTATCAAACTTTTGCATATTATTTCGTGCTGGATACGTGTGGATTTAAAGGAAGGGATCAGTATACCCGCTGGATGGAAGATATACAGTACGAAACGGGAAAAAGCAGGGCTTAACGCATGGAAAGATGCAAAAAATGGCCATCTGCGTCAAAAGAACAGACAAACTGCTCTTTACGGAAGGTATAACCGCGCATTTCGTAGCTTCCCTGGAACTGTTCAAATGCGGTGACGTCGATTTTTTGCTCGCCGGTGTTATAACGTTTCGCCGCCTGATCCTTGCATAACGCTTCCATATTCAACGAACGCAGAGGATCAACCTTTACCCGTTGTGCTTTCTGCACGGGTGGCGGTGTAGAACAACCCACTAGCGCCATAAGCACCATAAGCGCCATTGCCGGAAAGAAAGAGTTCATCATCATTAAATTACCGTCTGGTTTGCAGGTGAGTCTTATTATTTATATCGGTATAGTGGCTGATATCTTACGAATTTCCTTAAGCCTCTATAAGCTGTAGTGATAAAACTCAGATTATTCCAGTGCGCCAACCGAATGATTTATCGGTCAGACTTTTTTTAACCAGATACAGAGACACAGATGCAGCCCAAAATTTACTGGATTGATAACCTGCGAGGGATAGCGTGTTTAATGGTGGTGATGATTCACACCACTACCTGGTATGTGACCAATGCTCATAGTGTTAGCCCCGTCACCTGGGATATCGCCAATGTTCTGAATTCTGCCTCTCGTGTCAGCGTGCCGCTATTTTTCATGATTTCCGGCTATCTCTTTTTTGGCGAACGCAGCGCCCAGCCGCGCCATTTCTTGCGTATCGGCTTATGTCTGCTTTTTTATAGCGCAATCGCACTGCTCTACATTGCGCTGTTTACCTCCATCAATGTGGAGTTAGCGCTGAAAAACCTGCTGCAAAAGCCAGTGTTTTACCATTTATGGTTTTTCTTCGCGATTGCAGTGATTTATCTGGTTTCACCGCTGATTCAGGTGAAGAACGTCGGCGGAAAAATGTTGCTGGTGCTAATGGTGGTGATTGGTATCATCGCTAACCCAAATACTGTGCCGCAGAAAATCGACGGTTTTGAATGGCTGCCAATTAACTTATATATCAATGGCGATACTTTTTACTACATCCTTTATGGCATGTTGGGCCGCGCTATAGGGATGATGGACACACAGCATAAAGCACTGTCGTGGGTGAGCGCCGCACTGTTTGCGACGGGGGTTTTTATTATCTCTCGCGGGACATTATATGAATTACAGTGGCGCGGAAATTTTGCCGATACCTGGTATCTTTACTGTGGGCCGATGGTTTTTATCTGCGCAATCGCGTTATTGACTCTGGTTAAAAACACGCTGTATACGCGTACCATTTGCGGACTTGGCTTAATCTCCCGCCATTCGTTAGGTATATACGGGTTCCATGCATTGATTATCCATGCACTGCGCACCCGGGGGATTGAGCTTAAAAACTGGCCAATACTCGATATTATTTGGATCTTTTGCGCGACGTTGGCAGCGAGTTTGTTACTTTCTATGCTGGTACAACGAATCGACAGAAACAGATTAGTGAGTTAGTAAAAGCCCGGTTACATTGGACTAACCGGGCTTATGTGAATTATTCGCTGTATTCTTCCTGGGTAACCTGTGTTTCTTTTGGTGGGTTTATTCCGGCATCACGAATATTCTTCTGCACCGCTACTGCACCAAACAAGCTTAAGAAGAAAGCCAGCCCATAAAAGCCTTTTTCGCTGAGTAATAACGTTGCATTCCATAGACCTACCAGCAACAACGCAACAGAGATAATAAAGACCGTCAGGCAAGTCATATAATAAATGGGGGTGGTAGGTATGCCTTCATACTTGTCCCGAACGGTCTTTTGATAAGACGCCGCGGAAAACAAACCTAATACCAGTACGGCAAAATAATACCCTTTTTCATTTAACTGCATCTCTGCATTCCATAGTCCTAACAGATAGGTAACAATACCGCCAATAAGGGCTACCCATGAAACAATACTAAATGCCGGAGAATAGGTTGATATTTTGTTGTCCATCACAGTATTCCTTTCATTCCTGAATGTGTAAGAACTTTATGTTGCTCATGCCGAGCGAAACAAACGCATTTGACCAAACAAGCAGACAAAAAAGGCGATGGGGTAGATCACCATTTCATAAGCATTGATAGGTGCGTTTAAAACACCGATAAACAAGAGACCGATAGTGATTAACGCTACCAACTGACAGACGTGGATAAAAAAATCATCCAGTTGCCCAAGTTTTTCTGCGCGAAGATATGCATAGTTGCCAAAAGTTGCCGTCATTAACACGCCAAGAAAATAACCTTTTCCACTTAACAATGGGCATGAGATCCATAGCCCAACCAGATAAACCAGCGCCCCGACAACAAATAATAGTTTTGCCACAGTCTTTGAGGTTTTCATAACGATCTCCATATCTACCAGCGATACATTACGAGTAACCAACGAAAGACAAAACTGAAAAATGCCATTAACAAATGATTTTCAGAATAAATTCATACTAAATATTAATTAATTACTGAGATATATAGATGTGAATTATCCCCCACCCGGTCAGGCAGGGGATAACGTTTACGCCATTAATGGCAGAAGTTGCTGATAGAGGCGACGGAACGTTTCTCGTCGTGGCTGATAAGCGGCATAACGCTGCGCATCTGGTAGATGCGACTGTTCTAATGGTAGTTGCGGCAACAACTCAATGAGCGATTTCTCTGGATTCGCCGCAATCTGCGCCAGCCTTGCTGCGCCCAGTGCTGGCCCCACATCGCCACCCGTGCGGTAATCCAGTTGCTGACCGCTGATGTCCGCCAGCATTTGACGCCAGTACTCACTACGCGCCCCGCCACCAATCAACGTAACACTTTGCGGTTTAATGCCGCAGGCATGCACGACATCCATGCCATCTGCCAGCGCATAACCCACGCCTTCCAGCACTGCTCGCGCCAGTTCATTGGGGCCATGTTGATGAGTCAAACCAAAGAAAACCCCTTTCGCCTGGGGATTATTGTGTGGTGTACGCTCGCCGGAAAGATAAGGCAGAAACCAAACTGGCTCGGCACTTTCATCAGCCTGTCGAGCTGCAGTGATTAAAGCAGGGACATTGCTCAGGCCGGTTAATTTCGCGGCCCAATCCAGACACGAAGCCGCACTCAGCATTACAGACATTAAATGCCAACGTTGCGGTAACGCATGGCAAAAGCTATGTACGGCGCTTTCTGGCTTGCTTAAGACCCCTTCGCTGACAGCAAAATAGACCCCCGACGTCCCCAGCGATAACATTGCCTGATTAGCATCAACCATTCCCACACCAACCGCACCAGCTGCATTGTCGCCACCGCCTGCGATAACTGGCACCGCCGCCATACCCCACGCTTTCGCAACTTCAGGTAACAAAGCACCAGTAATTTCGCTGCCTTCGTATAATGCGGGCATCTGGTCACGAGATAAGTGGCAAGCCTGCAGCATGAGATCGCTCCAGTCACGCTTTGCGACATCCAGCCACATAGTGCCAGCTGCGTCAGACATATCGCTGGCAAACTCCCCCGTCATACGCAGACGCAAGTAATCTTTCGGTAATAATACTTTATCGATTTGACGGAATATCTCCGGCTCATGCCGCTGAACCCATAGCAATTTAGGCGCAGTAAATCCGGGCATCATCAGGTTGCCGGTAATCACCCGCGATTGCGGAACTCGCGCTTCCAGCAAAGTGCACTCTTGCGCACAGCGCCCGTCGTTCCACAAAATGGCAGGGCGTAATACCCGTTGCTGGGCATCCAGTAAGGTTGCACCGTGCATCTGGCCGGCAATACCCAATGCTTTAACGTCCTGCAGAGAATGCTGATCGCCCAGAGCTTTCATTGCGCGGTCAGTTGCCTGCCACCACTGTTCCGGGTCTTGTTCCGACCAGAGTGGATGCGGGCGCGAAACGGTCAGCTTTTCCGTTTGCGAAGCAACCACCTCACCCTGCTCGTTGAGCAAAATAACTTTTACGCCCGAGGTGCCAAGATCTATCCCGATATACATATCGATCGTTCCTTAAAAAAATGCCCGGTATCGCTACCGATAACCGGGCCAACGGACTGCACAGTTAGCCGTTATTTGTCGAACAGATAATGATTTACCAGATTTTCCAGTTGCTCCTGGCGACCACTCTGATGCACCGGAGACAAATTGTGTTCCTGAGCATATTTGGCTAAATCTGCCAGTGACATTTGGCCTTTCAGGATTTGCTGGCCTAATTCGCTATTCCAGCCGGAATAACGCTGCGCGATGCGTTTATCCAGCTCGCCATCTTCAATCATGCGTGCTGCAATTTTCAGCGCCAACGCCATCGTATCCATCGCGCCGATATGACCGTAAAACAGATCATATTTATCAGTACTTTGACGACGTACTTTGGCATCGAAGTTCAGACCGCCAGTGGTGAAACCGCCTGCTTTGAGAATTTCATACATCACCAGCGCATTCTCTTCCACACTGTTCGGGAACTGGTCGGTGTCCCAGCCCAGTTGTGCATCGCCACGGTTGGCGTCGACAGAACCGAACAGGCCAAGCGCAATGGCGGTGGCTATTTCATGATGGAAAGAGTGACCTGCCAGCGTCGCGTGGTTAGCTTCAATATTCAGTTTAATCTCTTTTTCCAGACCAAACTGTTTCAGGAAGCCATAGACCGTCGCAGCATCGTAATCATATTGATGTTTGGTCGGTTCTTGCGGTTTCGGTTCGATAAGCAACGTGCCCTGGAAACCGATTTTATGTTTATGCTCAACCACCATTTGCATAAAGCGGCCCAGTTGTTCACGCTCCTGACGCAAGTCGGTATTTAACAGCGTTTCGTAACCTTCACGACCGCCCCACAGGACATAGTTTTCACCGCCCAATTTATGGGTTGCTTCCATCGCTGTAACAACTTGCGTTGCCGCCCAACTGAAGACTTCAGGATCTGGGTTCGTCGCCGCACCCGCGCCATAGCGAGGGTTTGTAAAGCAGTTAGCAGTTCCCCACAGCAGCTTCACGCCGCTCTCTTCTTGCTTGCCTGCCAGGACATCAACCATTTGCGCAAAATTATTGATGTACTCTTTTAACGACGCGCCCTCAGGGGAAACATCTACATCGTGGAAGCAATAAAATGGCACATGTAACTTGTGGAAAAACTCAAATGCGACATCTGCTTTACGCTTCGCCAACGCCAGTGCCTCACCAGGCTGCTGCCACGGACGATTAAACGCCCCCACACCAAACATGTCCGCCCCGTTCCAGCAGAAGGTGTGCCAGTAGCAGGCGGCAAAACGCAAGTGCTCTTCCATACGCTTGCCCAACACCAGTTCGTCGGGATTATAGTGATGGAATGCTAACGGGTTAGAGGATTTTGAGCCTTCATAACGAACGCGATCGAGCTGGTCAAAATAGGCTTGCATATTGAACTCCATAATCAGGTAATGCCGCGGGTGATGGATGATGTCGTAATATTGGGCACTCCCTTTCAGTTGCTCAATTATGTTATTTCACACTGCTATTGAGATAATTCACAAGTGTGCGCTCGCTCGCAAAATAAAATGGAATGATGAAACTGGGTAATTCCTCGAAGAGAAAAATGCAATAAGTACAATTGCGCAACAAAAGTAAGATCTCTGTCATAAATCAAGAAATAAACCAAAAATCGTAATCGAAAGATAAAAATCTGTAATTGTTTTCCCCTGTTTAGTTGCTAAAAATTGGTTACGTTTATCGCGGTGATTGTTACTTATTAAAGCTGTCCTCTAACTACAGAAGGCCCTACACCATGAAAATAAAGAACATTCTACTCACCCTTTGCACCTCACTTCTGCTTACCAACGTTGCGGCACACGCCAAAGAAGTCAAAATAGGTATGGCGATTGATGATCTCCGTCTTGAACGCTGGCAAAAAGATCGAGATATTTTTGTGAAAAAAGCAGAATCTCTCGGCGCGAAAGTATTTGTACAGTCTGCAAATGGCAATGAAGAAACACAAATGTCGCAGATTGAAAACATGATTAACCGGGGTGTCGATGTTCTTGTCATTATTCCTTATAACGGTCAGGTATTAAGTAACGTTGTAAAAGAAGCCAAACAAGAAGGTATTAAAGTATTAGCTTACGACCGTATGATTAACGATGCGGATATCGATTTTTATATTTCTTTCGATAACGAAAAAGTCGGTGAACTGCAGGCAAAAGCCCTGGTCGATATTGTTCCGCAAGGTAATTACTTCCTGATGGGCGGCTCGCCGGTAGATAACAACGCTAAGCTGTTCCGCGCCGGACAAATGAAAGTGTTAAAACCTTACGTTGATTCTGGAAAAATTAAAGTCGTTGGTGACCAATGGGTTGATGGCTGGTTACCGGAAAACGCATTGAAAATTATGGAAAACGCGCTAACCGCCAATAATAACAAAATTGATGCTGTAGTTGCCTCAAACGATGCCACCGCAGGTGGGGCAATTCAGGCATTAAGCGCGCAAGGTTTATCAGGGAAAGTAGCAATTTCCGGCCAGGATGCGGATCTCGCAGGTATTAAACGTATTGCTGCCGGTACGCAAACTATGACGGTGTATAAACCTATTACGTTGTTGGCAAATACTGCCGCAGAAATTGCCGTTGAGTTGGGCAATGGTCAGGAACCAAAAGCAGATACCACACTGAATAATGGCCTGAAAGATGTTCCCTCCCGCCTGCTGACACCGATCGATGTGAATAAAAACAACATCAAAGACACGGTAGTTAAAGACGGATTCCACAAAGAGAGCGAGCTGTAAGCGTTACGCCCCGGCGCAGAGCGGGGGCGTGATTTCTCTCCATGCCGCGTGAATGAATTGGCTTAGGTGGAGTCGTTATGCCTTATCTACTTGAAATGAAGAACATTACCAAAACCTTCGGCAGTGTGAAGGCGATTGATAACGTCAGCTTGCGGTTGAATGCTGGCGAAATCGTCTCACTCTGTGGGGAAAATGGGTCTGGTAAATCAACGCTGATGAAAGTGCTGTGTGGTATTTATCCCCATGGCTCCTACGAAGGCGAAATTATTTTTGCGGGAGAAGAGATTCAGGCGAGTCACATCCGCGATACCGAACGCAAAGGTATCGCCATCATTCACCAGGAATTGGCCCTGGTGAAAGAATTGACCGTGCTGGAAAATATCTTCCTGGGTAACGAAATAACCCACAATGGCATTATGGATTATGACCTGATGACGCTACGCTGTCAGAAGCTGCTCGCACAGGTCAGTTTATCCATTTCACCCGATACCCGCGTTGGCGATTTAGGGCTTGGGCAACAACAACTGGTTGAAATTGCCAAGGCACTTAATAAACAGGTGCGTTTGTTAATTCTCGATGAACCGACAGCCTCATTAACTGAGCAGGAAACGTCGGTTTTACTGGATATTATTCGCGATCTGCAACAGCACGGTATCGCCTGTATTTATATTTCGCATAAACTCAACGAAGTCAAAGCGATTTCCGATACGATTTGCGTTATTCGCGACGGTCAGCACATTGGTACGCGTGATGCTGCCGGAATGAGTGAAGACGATATTATCACCATGATGGTCGGGCGAGAGTTAACCGCGCTTTACCCAAATGAACCACATACCACCGGAGATGAAATATTACGTATTGAACATCTGACGGCATGGCATCCGGTTAATCGTCATATTAAACGAGTTAATGATGTCTCGTTTTCCCTGAAACGTGGCGAAATACTGGGTATTGCCGGACTCGTTGGTGCCGGACGTACCGAGACCATTCAGTGCCTGTTTGGTGTGTGGCCCGGACAATGGGAAGGAAAAATTTATATTGACGGCAAACAGGTAGATATTCGTAACTGTCAGCAAGCCATCGCCCAGGGGATTGCGATGGTCCCCGAAGACAGAAAGCGCGACGGCATCGTTCCGGTAATGGCGGTTGGTAAAAATATTACCCTCGCCGCACTCAATAAATTTACCGGCGGTATTAGCCAGCTTGATGACGCGGCAGAGCAAAAATGTATTCTGGAATCAATCCAGCAACTCAAAGTTAAAACGTCGTCCCCCGACCTTGCTATTGGATGTTTGAGCGGCGGCAATCAACAAAAAGCGATCCTCGCTCGCTGTCTGTTACTCAACCCGCGCATTCTCATTCTTGATGAACCTACCAGGGGTATCGATATTGGCGCGAAATACGAGATCTACAAATTAATTAACCAACTCGTCCAGCAGGGTATTGCCGTTATTGTCATCTCTTCCGAATTACCTGAAGTGCTCGGCCTTAGCGATCGTGTACTGGTGATGCATGAAGGGAAACTAAAAGCCAACCTGATAAATCATAACCTGACTCAGGAGCAGGTGATGGAAGCCGCATTGAGGAGCGAACATCATGTCGAAAAGCAATCCGTCTGAAGTGAAATTGGCCGTACCGACATCCGGTGGCTTTTCCGGGCTGAAGTCACTGAATTTGCAGGTCTTCGTGATGATTGCAGCTATCATCGCAATCATGCTGTTCTTTACCTGGACCACCGATGGTGCCTACTTAAGCGCCCGTAACGTCTCCAACCTGTTACGCCAGACCGCGATTACCGGCATCCTCGCAGTAGGAATGGTGTTCGTCATAATTTCTGCTGAAATCGACCTTTCCGTCGGCTCAATGATGGGGCTATTAGGTGGCGTCGCGGCGATTTGTGACGTCTGGCTAGGCTGGCCTTTGCCACTGACCATCATTGTGACTTTGGTTCTGGGACTGCTTCTCGGTGCCTGGAACGGATGGTGGGTAGCGTACCGCAAAGTCCCTTCATTTATTGTCACCCTCGCGGGCATGTTGGCATTTCGCGGCATACTCATTGGCATCACCAACGGCACGACTGTATCCCCCACCAGCGCCGCGATGTCACAAATTGGGCAAAGCTATCTACCCGCCAGCACCGGCTTCATCATTGGCGCGCTTGGCTTAATGGCTTTTGTTGGCTGGCAATGGCGCGGAAGAATGCGCCGTCAGGCTTTGGGTTTGCAGTCTCCGGCCTCTACCGCAGTTGTCGGTCGCCAGTCATTAACGGCGATTATCGTCTTAGGCGCAATCTGGCTGTTGAACGATTACCGTGGCGTTCCCACTCCCGTTCTGCTGCTGACGTTGCTGTTACTCGGCGGAATGTTTATGGCAACGCGGACGGCATTTGGACGACGCATTTATGCCATCGGCGGCAATCTGGAAGCAGCACGTCTCTCCGGGATTAACGTTGAACGCACCAAACTTGCCGTATTCGCTATTAACGGATTAATGGTCGCTATCGCCGGATTAATCCTCAGTTCTCGACTTGGCGCTGGTTCACCTTCTGCGGGAAATATCGCCGAACTGGACGCAATTGCCGCATGCGTGATTGGCGGCACCAGTCTGGCTGGCGGTGTGGGAAGCGTTGCCGGAGCGGTAATGGGGGCATTCATCATGGCTTCACTGGATAACGGCATGAGTATGATGGATGTACCGACCTTCTGGCAGTATATCGTTAAAGGTGCGATTCTGTTGCTGGCAGTATGGATGGACTCCGCAACCAAACGCCGTTCTTGATTTTGATAAAAATTTTCTCAAAGCCGGTAACGTATTACCGGTTTTGAGTTTTTGCATGATTCAGCAGGAAAAGAACCATGTTTACTAAACGTCACCGCATCACATTACTGTTCAATGCCAATAAAGCCTATGACCGGCAGGTAGTAGAAGGCGTAGGGGAATATTTACAGGCGTCACAATCGGAATGGGATATTTTCATTGAAGAAGATTTCCGCGCCCGCATTGATAAAATCAAGGACTGGTTGGGAGATGGCGTCATTGCCGACTTCGACGACAAACAGATCGAGCAAGCGCTGGCTGATGTCCACGTCCCTATTGTTGGGGTTGGCGGCTCGTATCACCTTGCAGAAAGTTACCCACCCGTTCATTACATTGCCACCGATAACTATGCGCTGGTTGAAAGCGCATTTTTGCATTTAAAAGAGAAAGGCGTTAACCGCTTTGCTTTTTATGGTCTTCCGGAATCAAGCGGCAAACGTTGGGCCACTGAACGCGAATATGCATTTCGTCAGCTTGTCGCCGAAGAAAAGTATCGCGGAGTGGTTTATCAGGGGTTAGAAACCGCGCCAGAGAACTGGCAACATGCGCAAAATCGGCTGGCAGACTGGCTACAAACGCTGCCACCGCAAACCGGGATTATTGCCGTTACTGACGCCCGGGCGCGGCATATTCTGCAAGTATGTGAACATCTACATATTCCCGTACCGGAAAAATTATGCGTGATTGGCATCGATAACGAAGAACTGACCCGCTATCTGTCGCGTGTCGCCCTTTCTTCGGTCGCTCAGGGCGCGCGGCAAATGGGCTATCAGGCGGCAAAACTGTTGCATCGATTATTAGATAAAGAAGAAATGCCGCTACAGCGGATTTTGGTCCCACCAGTTCGCGTCATTGAACGGCGCTCAACAGATTACCGCTCGCTGACCGATCCCGCCGTTATTCAGGCCATGCATTACATTCGTAATCACGCCTGTAAAGGGATTAAAGTGGATCAGGTACTCGATGCGGTGGGCATATCACGCTCCAATCTTGAGAAGCGTTTTAAAGAAGAGGTGGGTGAAACCATCCATGCCATGATTCATGCCGAGAAGCTGGAGAAAGCGCGCAGTCTGCTGATTTCAACCACCTTGTCGATCAATGAGATATCGCAAATGTGCGGTTATCCATCGCTGCAATATTTCTACTCTGTTTTTAAAAAAGCATATGACACGACGCCAAAAGAGTATCGCGATGTAAATAGCGAGGTCATGTTGTAGCGATGATGAGAATTGTCGGCGTCGCATCAGGTAACTCAGCACAACCACCTGATGCGAGCAAAAGCCTTATCCGACTGACAAGTCGGATAAGGCTCGAGGAAATGCAATTACATATGTGCCGCGATTAACCGTTGGTTATCCTGGTACATTGCGAACAGGTAGTTGTTATAACTCTTCCCTTTGGTCGAGTAGCCCTTCAACTTGTGAATCATCGCTGTGGCAGTCACTTCCTGATCCGCTTTACGCAGCTGTGCACGCGATTTACGGAACGAAGAGTAAGCCGGATGCGTATTCAGGTTAGTAACATAGGCGCTCACCGATTCTTTGACAGAACTAAACTGTGAGTACCCCTTCACTTTACCCGGCGCATTAGTACAACGTCCTTTCATGCATTTCATGCCGAACAGATTGTTGTTGTTGCGCGCCAGCTTCGACGTTCCCCAACCGCTTTCTGCTGCAGCCATCGTCGCCACCATACTGGTGGGGATAATGTCTACGCGTTCGAGCAAGGTATTCCACGGGATTTTTCGCGTATTACCAGACCATTTCACCTTGTAGCGTTTGGCGATGTCTTTCAGACGCGCACGCTCAGCAGGTGACCATTGGCCCTGATACTGTTTTGAAATCAGCCAGTTACGTTCCGCAGTAATGGCTGCATTTTGGCTGGTAATGTAAGGCATTACGGTCCGGAGAAACGCCTTTTTCCTTGGTGTTCCGGAAGGGTATTTTCGCAAATCAGGAAGTGAACTACTCTTTGCACTATTGCGAGAATACTCTTGTTTACTGCTTACCTGTTTATTACTAGCTTTAGTTAAGTGGGACTTTTGACTCGCTGTTGTTGTGTGCGTCTTCGCTAACACCTCACTCGAAAACACCAGAGTGAGTAACATAAGAATCATCGCCCCATATCGTCGTATGGGAGTCAAAATCATCAGGTCTCCTGGTCGGATTTAATCATTCCAACACCTTATATTTTTCACAAATTTGAGAGTTGAATCTCAAATCATATCAAAAATAGCTGTCAAGAGCACCCCAAGGAATAGTCCAAATCTGAAACTATGTCACGAGTTAACGATTCAGATTGGCGCTAAATCGCAGAAAATGTGGGGTTTATCGCAAAATTCAGCCGTTTTTTGTGCGCGATCGCTCACCCTTGCTTCTCATCCTGTGGACTTACCGCTCAGGGATGAGTTTTGTCTGGCTTATCGCTGGCAAACTGTCTGAAATCGCAGCAATAAGGACTCATCCGCCATGAAACTCGCCGCCTGTTTTCTGACACTCCTTCCTGGCTTCGCCGTTGCCGCCAGCTGGACTTCTCCGGGGTTTCCCGCCTTTAGCGAACAGGGGACGGGAACATTTGTCAGCCACGCGCAGTTGCCCAAAGGTACGCGTCCACTAACGCTAAATTTTGACCAACAGTGCTGGCAGCCTGCGGATGCGATAAAACTCAATCAGATGCTTTCCCTGCAACCTTGTAGCAACACGCCACCTCAATGGCGATTGTTCAGGGATGGCGAATATACGCTGCAACTAGACACCCGCTCCGGTACACCAACATTGATGATTTCCATCCAGAACGCCGTCGAACCGGTAGCAAGCCTGGTCCGTGAATGCCCGAAATGGGATGGATTACCGCTCACACTGGATGTCAGCGCCACTTTTCCGGAGGGAGCCGCAGTCCGGGATTATTACAGCCAGCAAATTGCGATAGTGAAGAACGGTCAAATAACGTTACAACCCGCTGCCACCAGCAACGGTTTACTCCTGCTGGAACGGGCAGAAACTGACGCCCCTGCCCCTTTCGACTGGCATAACGCCACGGTTTACTTTGTGCTGACAGATCGTTTCGAAAACGGCGATCCCAGTAATGACCAGAGTTACGGACGTCATAAAGACGGTATGGCAGAAATTGGCACTTTTCACGGCGGCGATTTACGCGGCCTGACCAACAAACTGGATTACCTCCAGCAGCTGGGCGTCAATGCTTTGTGGATAAGCGCCCCATTTGAGCAAATTCACGGCTGGGTCGGCGGCGGTACAAAAGGCGATTTCCCGCATTATGCCTACCACGGTTATTACACACAGGACTGGACGAATCTTGATGCCAATATGGGCAGTGAAGCCGCTCTACGGACACTGGTTGATAGCGCGCATCAGCGCGGTATTCGTATTCTCTTTGATGTCGTGATGAACCACACCGGCTATGCCACACTGGCGGATATGCAGGAGTATCAGTTTGGCGCGTTATATCTTTCTGGTGACGAAGTGAAAAAAACGTTGGGTGAACGCTGGAGCGACTGGAAACCTGCCGCCGGGCAAACCTGGCATAGCTTTAACGATTACATTAATTTCAGCGACAAAACAGGCTGGGATAAATGGTGGGGAAAAAACTGGATCAGAACCGATATCGGCGATTACGACAATCCTGGATTCGACGATCTCACTATGTCGCTGGCCTTTTTGCCGGATATCAAAACCGAATCAACGACCGCTTCTGGTCTGCCGGTGTTCTATAAAAACAAAACGGATACCCACGCTAAAGTCATCGACGGTTTTACCCCTCGCGATTACTTAACCCACTGGTTAAGTCAGTGGGTTCGCGACTATGGGATTGATGGTTTTCGGGTCGACACCGCCAAACATGTTGAGTTGCCCGCCTGGCAGCAACTGAAAACCGAAGCCAGCGCCGCACTTCGCGAATGGAAAAAAGCTAACCCCGACAAAACATTAGATGACAAACCGTTCTGGATGACCGGTGAAGCCTGGGGCCACGGCGTGATGCAAAGTGACTACTATCGCCACGGCTTCGATGCGATGATCAATTTCGATTATCAGGAGCAGGCGGCTAAAGCAGTCGATTGTCTGGCGCAGATGGATACGACCTGGCAGCAAATGGCGGAGAAATTGCAGGATTTCAACGTGTTGAGCTACCTCTCGTCGCATGATACCCGCCTGTTCCGTGAAGGAGGCGACAAAGCAGCAGAGTTATTATTATTAGCGCCAGGCGCGGTACAAATCTTTTATGGTGATGAATCCTCGCGTCCGTTCGGCCCCACCGGTTCGGATCCGCTGCAAGGTACGCGTTCGGATATGAACTGGCAGGATGTTAGCGGTAAATCTGCCGCCAGCGTCGCGCACTGGCAGAAAATCAGCCAGTTCCGCGCCCGCCATCCCGCAATTGGCGAGGGCAAACAAACGACACTTTCACTGAAGCAGGGCTACGGCTTTGTTCGTGAGCATGGCGACGATAAAGTGCTGGTCATCTGGGCTGGGCAACAGTGACTTTTCCGGCTTCCCGTTCGTCAGTACCTCGGGAAGCCGCCAACCAGGATAAAATGTCAGCTCTAATCAGCGTTGCAGGATAAAGCACCGCTCCCTCTTCAACAGAGCGATTTGCACCCCAGCAAATGTAGCGTTATTGTTACCTTCCTTGCTACAGAGTTCGACAGATATCCCGCTATGACATTCTCCCTTTTTGGTGACAAATTTACCCGCCACTCCGGCATTACGCTGCTGATGGAAGATCTGAACGACGGTTTACGCACGCCCGGCGCGATTATGCTCGGCGGCGGTAATCCGGCGCAGATCCCGGAAATGCAGGACTACTTCCAGACGCTACTGACCGACATGCTGGAAAGTGGCAAAGCGACTGATGCACTGTGCAATTACGACGGTCCACAGGGGAAAACGGAGCTACTCACACTGCTTGCCGGAATGCTGCGCGAGAAGTTGGGTTGGGATATCGAACCACAGAATATTGCACTAACAAACGGCAGCCAGAGCGCGTTTTTCTACTTATTTAATCTTTTCGCCGGACGCCGTGCCGATGGTCGGGTCAAAAAAGTGCTGTTTCCGCTGGCACCGGAATACATTGGCTACGCTGACGCCGGACTGGAAGAAGATCTGTTTGTCTCTGCGCGTCCGAATATTGAACTGCTGCCGGAAGGCCAGTTTAAATACCACGTCGATTTTGAGCATCTGCATATTGGCGAAGAAACCGGGATGATTTGCGTCTCCCGGCCGACGAATCCAACAGGCAATGTGATTACTGACGAAGAGTTGCTGAAGCTTGACGCGCTGGCGAATCAACATGGCATTCCGCTGGTGATTGATAACGCTTATGGCGTCCCGTTCCCGGGTATCATCTTCAGCGAAGCGCGCCCGCTGTGGAATCCGAATATCGTACTGTGCATGAGTCTTTCCAAGCTGGGTCTACCTGGCTCCCGCTGCGGCATTATCATCGCCAATGAAAAAATCATCACCGCCATCACCAATATGAACGGCATTATCAGCCTGGCACCTGGCGGTATTGGTCCGGCGATGATGTGTGAAATGATTAAGCGTAACGATCTGCTGCGCCTGTCTGAAACAGTCATCAAACCGTTTTACTACCAGCGTGTTCAGGAAACTATCGCCATCATTCGCCGCTATTTACCGGAAGATCGCTGCCTGATTCATAAACCGGAAGGAGCCATTTTCCTCTGGCTATGGTTTAAGGATTTGCCCATTACGACCGAGCAGCTCTATCAGCGCCTGAAAGCACGCGGCGTGCTGATGGTGCCGGGGCACAACTTCTTCCCAGGGCTGGATAAACCGTGGCCACATACACATCAATGTATGCGCATGAACTACGTGCCGGAGCCGGAGAAAATTGAGGCGGGTGTGAAGATTCTGGCAGAAGAGATAGAAAGAGCCTGGGCTGAAAGTCACTAAAAATTGCCTGATGCGCTACGCTTATCAGGCCTACATGATTTCTGCAATATATTGAATTTGGTAGAATTTGTAGGCCGGATAAGGCGTTTTAGCCGCATCCGGCATAAACAAAGCGCACTATCCCTGCGTTGAGAAACGCCGGAAAAACGTTTCAAACAGGCTGCTGCCGTAGCCGATGTCGCTGCACTTTCTCGACATCCATGCACTGCAACGCCTTTGTCGGGCAGGCTTCAACACAGGCCGGTCCCGTCGCCCGATGCCAGCACAGATCGCACTTAATCGCCCTCGCCTTTTTGCGCGAAGAAACGACCTCCATCGCACCAAACGGGCAAGCCAGCATACAGCTTTTACAGCCAATGCAACGTGATTGTTCAACGAAAATATGCCCATGTTCGCGGCTTATCGCGTCAACAGGGCAGACATTCGCGCACGGTGCATCTTCACACTGATGGCAGGCTACAGCCGTGGTCCATGTGTGGTCTTTAATGACACGAATACGGGAAATAAACTCGTCTGGTGACAACGCAGCGCAATCCTGATTCTCCTGATGCGACACTGCGCAAGCCACTTCACAGGTACGGCAACCGATACATTTCGTCGCATCCGCAATAATAAACCGGTTCATGATCACTCCTTTGCACTAAAACAGCAGAGTGCCAGAGAGCGCGTCTCTACTGCTTTGATCCAACGAAGGAAATGTTAAAGTTTTGGCACTTGTCCAAAGCGTTATGTGATCGCGCCCTGGTCGTCCCTGACAGTAAATCCCAGTTCATTAGAAATAGCCTGCGCGGTTTCACGCAGTGGTTTCAGGAGATTTTTCTCCCCCACCTGTTTCAGACGTGATGTCGAAAGCGAAATCGACACGGCGTACGGCACCCGCCCATGAATATCAAACACCGGAACAGCAATACAGGAGACGCCGAGTTCGTTTTCTTCTCTGTCCATCGCCGCTCCGCTTTCACGAATGTGCGCCAGTTCGTCGAACATCGCGGGCAGCTCGGTAATGGTATTGCGGGTTAACGGCTGGATCTCATGCTGATGGCTTTCCCAGTATGACTTCACGTAGTCCGGGTGGCCAAACGCCATGTAGATCTTGCCCATTGCGGAACAGTAGAGCGGCATATGCTGGCCAATATAGGCACGGGTTCGCAGCATCCCGGTTGTGGGTTCCAGCTTATAAATCAAAATAGCGTGATCGTCTTCGCGGCTGGAGAAGTTAATAGTTTCACCAGTGGCGATGTTCAGTGCCTCAAGATGCGGAGCGGCGATATGAATGATATTCAGCGAAGACAGCGCCTTCTGCCCGACGGCAATAAATTTGGTGGTCAGGCGATAACTCCCTGCGGCGGGCGCGGTGGTCACATAGCCGCAGGATTGTAATCCCTGCAATAAGCGATGGACGGTACTCTTATTTAAACCAGCCAGCTCCGAAAGATGCGCCAACGGACAACCGTTTGGATAGTTGCTCAAAATCTCAATCAGCATCAACCCGCGAAACAGACTCTGGCTTCCGGCTGGACGCTCTTTTTCCTGCGCCATCTCGTTCTCTTTTTTTCCCATCACTTCTTTCCCCATTTTGTCGCGTCAAGATGGTAGCGCAAAGTGTGTCGTAGTTCACGATCTCGACAGATAATTTATAACCACTTGATTTTTAAGTTTTTTGAAATTCATCAATCAGATTGCTTTGTTAAAAAGCGATCGATATATTTGAAATCAGATTTCGCATATTGAAATTTTAAGCCAAAAAAGCGATCAAAAAAACAAGGAAGCCAGGGATGAAAGTGACATTTGAGCAGTTAAAAGCAGCCTTTAATCGAGTCTTAATTTCACGCGACGTTGACAGCGAAACGGCTGATGCCTGTGCCGAAATGTTCGCCCGCACCACCGAATCCGGCGTTTATTCTCACGGCGTCAACCGTTTCCCTCGTTTCATTCAACAACTGGAAAACGGCGATATCATTCCTGATGCCCAACCCAAACGTATAACCAGCCTCGGCGCAATTGAACAGTGGGACGCCCAGCGTTCGATCGGTAACCTGACAGCGAAAAAGATGATGGATCGCGCCATTGAACTGGCTGCCGATCACGGTATTGGTCTGGTGGCACTACGTAATGCCAACCACTGGATGCGCGGCGGCAGCTACGGCTGGCAGGCGGCGGAAAAAGGCTATATTGGCATTTGCTGGACCAACTCCATCGCCGTAATGCCGCCGTGGGGCGCAAAAGAGTGTCGCATCGGCACTAACCCGCTGATCGTCGCCATTCCTTCTACCCCAATCACCATGGTCGATATGTCGATGTCGATGTTCTCTTACGGCATGTTAGAAGTTAACCGTCTGGCAGGCCGTCAGCTCCCGGTCGATGGTGGCTTTGATGATGAGGGCAATTTGACCAAAGAACCTGGCGTTATCGAGAAGAATCGCCGCATTTTGCCGATGGGTTACTGGAAAGGTTCGGGCATGTCGATTGTGCTGGATATGATCGCCACTCTCCTTTCTGACGGCGCATCGGTTGCCGAAGTCACCCAGGACAACAGCGACGAATACGGCATTTCACAAATTTTTATTGCCATTGAAGTAGATAAGCTTATCGACGGCCCCACCCGCGATGCCAAACTGCAACGCATCATGGATTACGTTACCACCGCTGAACGCGCTGACGAAAATCAGGCCATTCGCTTACCCGGCCACGAATTTACTACCCTGCTGGCCGAAAACCGCCGTAACGGTATTACCGTTGATGACAGCGTGTGGGCAAAAATCCAAGCGTTATAAGGAGATAACCCATGATTTTTGGACATATCGCGCAGCCTGACCCGTGCCGTTTGCCTGCCGCCATTGAAAAGGCGCTTGATTTTCTGCGCACCACCGACTTCAACGCCCTGGAACCGGGCGTTGTCGAAATCGACGGCAAGAATATTTATGCGCAAATTATCGATTTAACCACACGCGAAGCGGCGGAAAACCGTCCGGAAGTGCATCGTCGGTATATCGATATTCAGTTTCTGGCGTGGGGTGAAGAGAAAATCGGCATTGCTATTGATACGGGAAATAATAAAGTCAGCGAATCACTATTAGAGCAGCGCGATATTATTTTTTATCACGATAGTGAACATGAATCATTTATAGAAATGATACCGGGCAGCTACGCTATTTTCTTCCCGCAGGATGTTCACCGACCAGGTTGTATTCTGCAAACAACCTCTGAGATACGAAAAATTGTGGTTAAAGTCGCATTAACAGCGCTGAATTAATCGAATAATCGTCTACGCCAGAACGCCTGGGTAATGTTATTGCTCTAACTATATTAATAATTTAGGTTGCTGCACATGCAACTTGAATTATGACAGACATAGCCTCAAGGAATAGCTATGAAAAAAATACTTGAAGCAATACTGGCGATTAATCTCGCCGTACTTTCCTGTATTGTGTTTATAAACATTATTTTAAGATATGGTTTTCAGACAAGCATTTTATCTGTAGATGAATTGTCACGTTATTTATTTGTCTGGTTAACATTTATTGGCGCGATTGTGGCTTTTATGGATAACGCCCACGTTCAGGTCACCTTTCTGGTGGAGAAACTCTCCCCCGCATGGCAGCGACGAGTCGCTCTGGTTACCCATTCCTTAATCTTATTTATTTGTGGCGCACTGGCCTGGGGCGCAACGCTAAAAACAATTCAGGACTGGAGCGATTATTCACCGATCCTCGGTTTGCCCATCGGCCTGATGTATGCCGCTTGTCTGCCCACCAGCCTCGTTATCGCATTCTTTGAACTGCGTCATTTATATCAACTCATCACGCGTAGCAATTCTCTAACGTCGCCACCGCAAGGAGCTTAATCATGGCTGTGCTGATTTTTCTGGGCTGTCTGTTGGGTGGTATTGCTATCGGTTTGCCTATTGCCTGGGCACTGTTGTTGTGCGGAGCGGCGTTAATGTTCTGGCTGGACATGTTTGATGTCCAGATCATGGCACAAACGCTGGTGAACGGAGCCGACAGCTTCTCCCTGCTGGCGATTCCGTTCTTTGTGCTGGCGGGTGAAATCATGAATGCGGGCGGCTTGTCAAAACGCATTGTTGACCTGCCGATGAAACTGGTGGGGCATAAACCTGGCGGGTTGGGCTACGTCGGCGTGCTGGCGGCTATGATTATGGCGAGCCTTTCTGGTTCTGCTGTTGCTGATACCGCCGCCGTTGCCGCGCTATTAGTGCCGATGATGCGCAGCGCTAACTACCCGGTCAACCGGGCTGCGGGGCTGATTGCCTCTGGCGGCATTATCGCGCCAATTATTCCCCCTTCCATTCCGTTTATTATTTTCGGCGTTTCCAGCGGATTATCCATCAGTAAGCTGTTTATGGCGGGCATTGCCCCTGGCATGATGATGGGCGCAACGCTGATGCTTACCTGGTGGTGGCAGGCCAGTCGCCTTAATTTACCCCGCCAGCAAAAAGCAACGATGCAGGAAATCTGGCACTCTTTTGTCTCCGGTATCTGGGCGCTGTTTCTTCCAGTCATCATTATTGGCGGGTTTCGCTCCGGTCTGTTTACCCCTACCGAAGCCGGGGCCGTTGCTGCTTTCTATGCGCTGTTTGTCGCCACAGTTATTTACCGTGAAATGACCTTCGCCACACTTTGGCATGTGCTCATTGGCGCAGCGAAAACGACCTCAGTGGTGATGTTTCTGGTAGCCTCGGCACAAGTTTCCGCCTGGCTGATCACCATTGCTGAACTGCCGATGATGGTTTCTGATTTACTGCAACCGCTGGTCGATTCACCGCGTCTGCTGTTTATCGTCATTATGGTGGCTATCCTGATTGTCGGCATGGTCATGGATTTAACGCCGACGGTATTAATTCTTACCCCGGTATTAATGCCTTTAGTTAAAGAGGCAGGAATCGATCCGATTTATTTCGGTGTCATGTTTATCATTAACTGCTCAATCGGCTTAATTACACCGCCTATCGGTAATGTGCTTAACGTTATTTCAGGGGTGGCAAAACTCAAATTCGATGATGCAGTCAGAGGCGTTTTCCCTTACGTCCTGGTTTTATATTCATTATTAGTCGTATTTGTTTTTATTCCCGATCTCATCATCCTCCCTTTGAAATGGATTAATTAAAAGGAAAATATTATGAAATTACGCTCTGTAACCTACGCATTATTCATTGCTGGCCTGGCTGCATTTAGTACATCTTCACTGGCGGCGCAATCTTTACGTTTCGGTTATGAAACCTCACAAACCGACTCGCAACATATTGCGGCGAAAAAATTCAATGATTTATTGCAGGAGAGAACCAAAGGCGAGCTGAAATTAAAACTGTTCCCGGACAGTACTCTCGGTAACGCACAGGCGATGATCAGCGGCGTACGTGGCGGCACCATCGATATGGAAATGTCCGGCTCGAATAACTTTGCCGGGTTGTCACCTGTGATGAACCTGCTTGATGTCCCTTTCCTGTTCCGCGATACCGCCCACGCGCATAAAACGCTCGACGGCAAAGTCGGTGATGACCTGAAAGTCTCCCTTGAAGGTAAAGGACTGAAAGTACTGGCCTATTGGGAAAACGGCTGGCGCGATGTCACCAACTCGCGTGCGCCAGTGAAAACACCTGCTGACCTGAAAGGGCTGAAAATCCGCACCAACAATAGCCCGATGAATATCGCCGCATTCAAAGTCTTTGGCGCTAACCCGATCCCGATGCCGTTTGCCGAAGTCTATACCGGGCTGGAAACCCGCACTATCGACGCTCAGGAACACCCTATCAACGTCGTCTGGTCAGCAAAATTTTTCGAAGTGCAGAAATACCTTTCTCTGACCCATCACGCCTATTCCCCGCTTCTGGTGGTGATCAACAAAGCGAAGTTTGACGGCTTAACCCCAGAGTTCCAGCAGGCGCTGATCTCATCTGCGCAGGAAGCGGGTAACTACCAGCGCAAACTGGTTGCCGAAGATCAGCAAAAAATCATCGACGGCATGAAAGAAGCGGGCGTGGAAGTCATCACCGATCTCGACCGCAAAGCCTTTAGCGACGCACTGGGTACTCAGGTCCGCGACATGTTTGTTAAAGATGTTCCGCAGGGCGCTGAGCTGCTGAAAGCCGTGGATGAGGTGCAATAAACCATGACGCAATACTGGCTGGGGTTAGATTGTGGCGGTAGCTGGCTGAAAGCCGGGCTGTATGACCGCGAAGGCCGGGAGGCAGGCGTGCAGCGCCTGCCGCTGTGCGCATTAAGCCCGCAGCCAGGTTGGGCAGAGCGCGATATGGCAGAACTGTGGCAATGCTGCATGGCTGTCATTCGCGCCCTGCTTACTCATTCTGGTGTTAGCGGGGAACAAATTGTCGGTATCGGCATCTCCGCACAGGGAAAGGGCTTGTTTTTGCTGGATAAAAACGACAAGCCGCTCGGTAACGCCATTTTGTCCTCGGATCGCCGGGCGATGGAAATCGTTCGTCGCTGGCAGGAAGATGGCATCCCGGAAAAACTCTACCCGCTGACCCGACAAACCTTGTGGACCGGGCATCCGGTGTCGCTGTTACGCTGGCTGAAAGAGCACGAACCAGAACGCTACGCGCAAATTGGCTGCGTGATGATGACGCACGACTACCTGCGCTGGTGTTTAACCGGCGTCAAAGGTTGCGAAGAGAGCAATATTTCTGAGTCCAATCTCTACAACATGAGTCTTGGGGAATATGACCCGTGCCTCACCGACTGGCTGGGAATCGCTGAAATCAACCACGCCCTGCCACTTGTTGTCGGATCTGCCGAAATCTGCGGGGAGATCACCGCTCAGACAGCCGCACTGACCGGTCTGAAAGCGGGTACGCCCGTTGTCGGCGGCCTGTTTGATGTGGTTTCCACCGCACTCTGCGCCGGGATCGAAGACGAATTTACCCTCAATGCGGTGATGGGCACCTGGGCGGTGACCAGCGGCATAACCCGTGGTTTACGTGACGGTGAAGCGCATCCGTATGTCTATGGTCGCTACGTTAACGATGGTCAATTTATCGTTCATGAAGCAAGCCCCACCTCTTCCGGCAATCTCGAATGGTTTACCACACAGTGGGGAGAAATCTCGTTTGATGAGATCAACCAGGCCGTTGCCAGCTTGCCGAAGGCCGGGGGCGATCTCTTTTTCCTGCCGTTCCTGTACGGCAGCAACGCTGGACTCGAGATGACCAGCGGTTTCTACGGGATGCAGGCCATTCACACCCGCGTACACCTGTTGCAGGCCATTTATGAAGGCGTGGTGTTCAGCCATATGACCCATCTCAACCGGATGCGCGAACGTTTTACTGATGTGCACACCCTGCGCGTCACTGGCGGTCCGGCGCACTCCGATGTCTGGATGCAAATGCTGGCGGACGTCAGCGGTCTGCGTATCGAGCTGCCGCAGGTGGAAGAAACCGGCTGCTTTGGTGCGGCACTTGCCGCCCGCGTCGGCACCGGAGTTTATCGCGATTTCAGCGAAGCCCAACGTGATTTACAGCACCCGGTACGCACCCTGCTGCCGGATATGACCGCCCATCAGCTTTACCAACAAAAATACCAACGTTATCAGCATCTCATTGCCGCACTTCAGGGCTTTCACGCCCGCATCAAGGAGCACACATTATGAGCCGACCACTTCTGCAACTGGCCCTCGACCACTCATCACTTGAAGACGCACAGCGCGACGTGACGCTGTTAAAAGACAGCGTCGATATCGTCGAAGCGGGCACCATTCTCTGTTTAAACGAAGGGCTTGGCGCAGTGAAAGCCTTGCGCGAACAGTGCCCGAACAAAATCATCGTCGCTGACTGGAAGGTCGCCGATGCCGGTGAAACGCTCGCGCAACAGGCGTTTGGCGCAGGCGCTAACTGGATGACCATCATCTGCGCCGCACCGCTCGCGACGGTGGAAAAAGGCCACGCGATGGCGCAACGCTGCGGTGGTGAAATTCAGATCGAGTTGTTCGGTAACTGGACGCTGGACGACGCCCGCGACTGGCATCGTATTGGCGTGCGGCAGGCCATTTATCATCGCGGTCGCGACGCGCAGGCCAGCGGGCAACAGTGGGGCGAGGCCGATCTGGCACGCATGAAGGCGCTTTCCGATATCGGCCTTGAGCTTTCCATTACCGGCGGGATTACCCCTGCTGACCTGCCGCTGTTTAAAGATATTCGCGTGAAAGCGTTTATTGCCGGGCGAGCACTGGCAGGCGCAGCAAATCCGGTGCAGGTGGCTGGCGATTTCCATGCACAAATTGATGCCATCTGGGGAGGTGCGCGTGCGTAATCATCCGTTAGGGATTTATGAAAAAGCGCTGGCGAAAGATCTCTCCTGGCCGGAGCGGCTGGTGCTGGCAAAAAGCTGTGGCTTTGATTTTGTCGAAATGTCGGTGGATGAAACCGACGAACGGCTCTCACGTCTTGACTGGAGCGCCGCACAACGTGCTTCGCTGGTCACTGCGATGATCGAAACGGGTGTTGGGATCCCGTCGATGTGCCTGTCCGCACATCGTCGCTTTCCTTTTGGTAGCCGTGACGAGGCAGTGCGCGAACGGGCGCGGGAAATCATGAGTAAAGCGATTCGCCTGGCGCGCGATCTCGGCATTCGCACCATTCAACTGGCGGGTTATGACGTCTATTACGAAGACCACGACGAAGGCACCCGGCAACGTTTTGCTGAAGGGCTGGCGTGGGCAGTCGAACAGGCGGCGGCATCACAAGTAATGCTGGCGGTGGAGATTATGGATACTGCGTTTATGAACTCCATCAGCAAATGGAAAAAGTGGGACGAGATGCTCGCCTCGCCGTGGTTCACCGTCTACCCGGACGTCGGCAACCTCAGCGCCTGGGGCAATGATGTTCCCGCCGAACTGAAACTGGGCATTGACCGTATCGCCGCGATCCACCTGAAAGACACCCAGCCAGTTACCGAGCAAAGCCCCGGACAGTTCCGCGACGTGCCGTTTGGCGAAGGCTGCGTCGATTTCGTTGGCATCTTCAAAACGCTGCATGAACTGAACTATCGCGGTTCTTTCCTGATTGAGATGTGGACCGAAAAAGCCAAAGAGCCGGTGCTGGAGATTATTCAGGCGCGGCGCTGGATTGAAGCGCGTATGCAGGAGGCTGGATTTATATGTTAGAGCAACTGAAAGCCGACGTGCTGGCGGCGAATCTGGCGCTTCCCGCTCACCATCTGGTGACGTTCACCTGGGGCAATGTCAGCGCGGTAGACGAAACGCGGCAATGGATGGTAATCAAACCTTCCGGCGTCGAGTACGACGTGATGACCGCCGACGATATGGTGGTGGTTGAGATAGCCAGCGGTAAGGCGGTGGAAGGCAGCAAAAAGCCCTCGTCCGATACGCCAACGCATCTGGCGCTTTACCGTCGCTATGCCGAAATCGGTGGCATTGTGCATACCCACTCGCGCCACGCCACCATCTGGTCACAGGCCGGGCTGGATCTCCCCGCCTGGGGCACCACGCACGCCGATTATTTCTATGGTGCCATCCCCTGCACGCGACAGATGACCGTAGAGGAGATTAACGGCGAATATGAATATCAGACCGGCGAAGTGATCATTGAAACTTTCGAAGAACGCGGCAGGAGTCCGGCACAAATCCCGGCGGTACTGGTACATTCTCACGGCCCGTTCGCCTGGGGAAAAAATGCCGCCGATGCGGTGCATAATGCCGTAGTGCTGGAAGAGTGCGCCTATATGGGCCTGTTCTCGCGCCAGCTTGCGCCGCAGCTCCCTGCGATGCAAAACGAACTGCTGGATAAGCACTACCTGCGTAAGCATGGGGCCAATGCCTATTACGGGCAGTAATCCCTCACGCCGGGGCTTCATTGCCCCGGCACTACGAATTGATATGTTCCTTGCTGTAACGTCGCTTCCACGCAGCTGGCGTTAAACCGGTGTGCTTGCGAAAAATCTGCCGGAAATAGCCGACGTCATTAAACCCGCACAACGCCGCCACTTCAGTGAGCGATCGCGCTTCGCTAATTAACAGCTTTTCGGCTTCGCGCACTCGCTGGCGATGAATTGCTTCTGTTAACGTCAGATGAAACACCCGCCGGTAGACGCGCCCAAGATAATCGGCATTGCAGTACAGCTCGCGGGCTAAAAGCGCCGTAGAAAGCGGGCGATGATATTGCGTGCGGATCAGTTTCTGCGCTTTCCAGGCAAGCGTGGTACCTGCGGCATCGGCCTGTTCATCAAGACGCGCGTCACGGGTGAGTTGCTGCAAAATCAGCAGCACAATAAACTCCAGCGCCGGAGTGCGTTGATGCTTTTCCTGTTCGCTTAAGAACTGGCGAAACAGGGCCACCAGCGCCTGCCGATCGGCAACTTTTGTTTGTTGCGGCACGCTAAGATGAGTGAGCCAGCGCGGGTCGTTGTCCGGCGCTTTAACCTCAAAATGCAGCCAGTAAAATTTGAGATCGGCGGGAAAATCCTCTACCCCAACATGCTGTCGGTTCGGCCAGAGTAATAAACTCTCTCCCGCATCGACCAGAAATATCCGCTCTTCTTCCTGAATCGTTAATCGACCTTTTTCGACAAAGATAATTTCCCATGACTCCAGCCGCCTTGCCGGATGCCTCCCTACGCCACGGGAAATAAATAATCCACCATTTTGCACTTTAATCGGTAACGTCATGGATAATTCGAGCATTGATATGTAATTTCCCGCTTATTCATTAATGATTAAACACATTACCTTTTGATTATTAATCAAAAACATTAATTTCACCTGATCCATTTCACACTTTTAAATTCAGGTCGGAATCGTCACCTTTTTTTACTCTTTTCTCGCCTTGTTGATATTCCCGTTCACGGCAGAATTAATCAGGTCATTGCAATAAAACTAAAAATTGCTCCCTATTCACGAGGAATATCTATGACCTCTACACCGATTACTGCCGCTGATATCGCTAAAGGTAAAATTGACGATGCGTTATCTGTACGGGAAAAAATAGGCTACGGCCTGGGTGACGCAGGCGGCACCGTAATAACTTGCCTGATCATGAACTTTCTCACCTTTTTCTACACCGACGTTTTTGGCTTAACTCCGGCGCTGGTCGGCACGCTGTTTATTGCACTGCGCGTTTTTGATGCCATCTCCGACCCGGTGATGGGCGTCATTGCCGACCGGACGCAAAGTCGCTGGGGGCGCTTTCGTCCGTGGCAGTTATGGATTGCCATTCCCATCGGCATTATCGGCATCCTGACGTTCACCGTGCCAGATGCCAGCATGGGAGTAAAAATCGCCTGGGCGTTCGGTACTTACCTGCTCCTTTCAGTCGGTTATACCGCCATCAACGTACCGTACTGCGCGCTGATCAACACCATGACCACCCGCCACAATGAAGTGATCTCCTGCCAGTCCTGGCGATTCGTTCTCTGCGGCGTAGCGGGATTTCTGGTTTCGGTTGGCCTGCCGTGGATGGTGGATCTCTTCGGTCAGGGTAATGCCGCGCGCGGCTATCAACTGGGCGTCGGCGTGCTGTGCGCCATTGCCGTGGTGATGTTCCTGTGCTGTTTCTTCTGGGTTCGTGAACGGGTGCCGCTCTCCACAATGGGGAAATTTACCCTGCGCGAACATCTTGCCGGGCTGCGGAACAACGACCAACTGCTGCTGATGCTGGTCATGTCTTTCCTGCTGATTAACGTCTTTAATATTCGCGGCGGTGGGTATATGTACTTCATTACCTACGTCTTACAAGGCAGTACGGGCTACACGTCGCTGTTCTTCACCATGGTCACCTTCGCCTCCATTATCGGCTCGGTGATTGTCAGCCCGTTAACGCGGCGTTTCGATACCGTCAAAATTTACTACTACACCAACCTGCTCCTCGCTGCGCTGGCGGTGTTGATGTGGTTCCTGCCTTCTGGCCCGGCTTATCAGACGCTGTGGCTGGCGGTGATCCTCGGTAATGGCGTAATTCTTGGCTTCACATTGCCACTGCACTTCTCATTTATGGCCTTTGCCGATGACTACGGCGAGTGGAAAACCCGCGTACGTTCTTCCGGCATGAACTTCGCCTTCAATCTGTTTTTCATCAAGCTGGCATGGGCCTCCAGCGCCGGGATCATCAGCCTGCTGTTTATTTTTGTCGCCTACCAGCCAGGCGTGGAAAACCAGACCACCAGTTCGCTTGGCGGGATCACGGCGATGGAAACATTACTGCCTGCGCTATTCCACCTGCTGCTGGCAGGGGCGATCCGCTTTTGCAAACTCAATAACCCTATGATGTCACGCATTGCTAGCGACCTGCGTCAGCGTCATGTACAGCCTTAAGGAGCACAAGATGAACATTTCGGAAGTCGATCTGCATAAACTGACGGTCAGCGATCCGTTCCTCGGTCAGTACCAACAACTGGTCCGCGATGTGGTGATTCCTTATCAGTGGGACGCCTTGAACGATCGTATCCCAGAAGCGGAACCCAGCCATGCGATTGAAAACTTTCGCATTGCCGCAGGACTGCAAGACGGTGAATTTTACGGGATGGTGTTTCAGGACAGCGACGTCGCAAAATGGCTGGAAGCGGTAGCCTGGTCGCTGTGCCAGAAGCCGGATGCCGAACTGGAAAAAACCGCTGACGAGGTGATTGAACTGATCGCCTCCGCCCAGTGCGAAGATGGCTATCTCAATGCTTACTTTACGGTAAAAGCGCCCGAAGAACGCTGGAGCAATCTGGCGGAGTGTCATGAACTTTACTGCGCCGGTCATCTGATTGAAGCCGGAGTCGCCTTCTTCCAGGCCACGGGAAAACGGCGCTTGCTGGAAGTGGTTTGCCGTCTGGCCGATCATATCGACAGCGTATTTGGTCCAGGTGAAAGTAAGTTACACGGTTATCCTGGTCACCCGGAAATTGAACTGGCACTAATGCGCCTGTATGAAGTGACCGAAGAGCCGCGCTACCTGGCGCTGACGAACTATTTTGTCGAACAGCGTGGTGCGCAACCGCACTATTACGACCAGGAATATGAAAAGCGCGGGCAGACCTCGCACTGGCACACCTACGGCCCGGCGTGGATGGTGAAAGATAAAGCCTACAGCCAGGCGCATTTGCCCATCGCACAGCAACAAACCGCCATCGGACATACAGTACGCTTTGTATATCTGATGACTGGCGTCGCACATCTCGCGCGTTTAAGTCACGATGAAAGCAAGCGTCAGGATTGCCTGCGGCTGTGGAACAATATGGCCCAGCGTCAGTTATATATTACCGGCGGCATTGGCTCACAAAGCAGCGGCGAAGCGTTCAGCAGCGATTACGATCTGCCGAATGACACGGTTTACGCCGAAAGTTGTGCTTCCATCGGCCTGATGATGTTCGCCCGGCGAATGCTGGAAATGGAAGGCGACAGTCAATATGCCGATGTGATGGAGCGCGCACTGTACAACACTGTGCTCGGCGGCATGGCGCTGGATGGCAAACATTTCTTCTACGTTAATCCGCTGGAAGTGCATCCAAAAACGTTAAAATTCAACCATATCTACGATCACGTTAAGCCGATCCGCCAGCGTTGGTTTGGTTGCGCTTGTTGTCCGCCAAATATCGCCCGCGTGCTAACCTCGATTGGTCATTATCTCTACACGCCGCGTGAAGATGCGTTGTATATCAACATCTACGCAGGAAACAGCATGGAAGTGCCGGTAGAAAATGGCACGCTGCGTCTGCGGGTTAGCGGAAACTATCCGTGGCAGGAACAGGTGACAATTGCGGTTGAATCGCCCCAGCCGGTGCGTCATACGCTGGCTTTACGTCTGCCGGACTGGTGCACACAGCCGCAGATCATATTGAATGGGGAAGAGGTCGAGCAGGATATTCGTAAAGGGTATTTGCACATTACCCGCGAATGGCAGGAGGGCGACACGCTGAATCTGACTTTGCCAATGCCGGTACGTCGCGTTTACGGTAACCCTCTGGTGCGTCACGTCGCCGGAAAAGTGGCGATTCAGCGCGGCCCGCTGGTGTATTGCCTGGAACAGGCCGACAACGGCGAGTCACTGCATAATCTGTGGCTGCCCGCCGATGCGCCATTTACGACATTTGAAGGTAAGGGATTGTTCCGCCATAAGATCTTAATCCAGGCACCGGGTTATCGGTATGAACAGAGCAATCCAGAGCAGCAACCGCTGTGGCATTACGACAGCGCGCCAGCCAAACGCCAGCCACAAACCCTGACCTTTATCCCGTGGTTTAGCTGGGCCAACCGGGGTGAAGGCGAAATGCGGATCTGGGTGAATGAGGAAAAGCATTGCCATCCGTAGGTTGGATAAGGCGCTCGCGCCGCATCCAACGTAGGGAGCACATTGCCTGATGCGACGCTTAACACGTCTTATCAGGCCTACAAGTCGGTGCGAGAGCGTAGGCCAGCCGCACCGACATCCACCGGTGAATTAAAAACGCCAGCTCACGCCGGTGACAAAGGTAAAACTCTCATTACGATCAACCATCGGGCTGTCGGTAATCTCTTCCGGCAGCTCGCTGTATCCGGCGCTCGCCATCAATACGACGTGCTCTCCTATCGGGTATTTTGCCGTCAGGCTGACATAAGGCACCCAGGCATCCTGCGCGGAATAACTTGCCAGACCGCTACGACGGGACTCACTCTCTGAAATGCCATAGTAATAGTCACTGAAATTCTCGTCATAATAGAGAACGCCCAGCGCAGGTGTCAGCGACAGGCGACCTATCTGCATTTTGTGGAATACCGATAGCTCCCCCACCCAGCCGTTGCTGTTATCCAGAACGTCCGCAGCCGCAGAGGCTTTCACGGTTCCCCAACGCTCGTGGTGATACCAGGCAACCCCCGCCATAGCCGTACTATCACGCTTATCAAGCTGTTGCATGGCATAATCGTCATTATCGGCAGGGTCAAATTCCAGCGGCATCCAGGATGCGGTCAGGCTAAGTTCATTTTTTTCACTTTGCGACAGAATAAAACCTAACGTGGTCTGACGAACATAAAAAGTATCACCTTCATAACTAATCAGCGGAATTGCCTTTGTATTTTCATTATAACCGCGATAAGGCGATTCATTATAAGCCGCACCAGCACCAATGGATAATTCAGAAGCAGTTGCGCTTGCCATAAAAGGCAACGCAAATAACGCCACAATATTGCGGTTAATTAACATGTCCGGTATTCCATTTTAAAATAAGATAAAAAAGAGTCGGCATAGTAATGCTTACAATTTCTCCGGTGCAAGATTCATATTTATATAGTAATATATAAAATTATATATAATTGGGCTGTTGCGATGACAAAATTACAACTTAAGTACCGGGAGTTAAAAATTATCTCGGTAATCGCTGCCAGTGAAAATATCAGCCATGCCGCGACTGTACTTGGCATCGCACAGGCCAACGTCAGCAAATATCTTGCTGATTTTGAATCAAAAGTGGGTTTAAAAGTCTTTGACCGAACCACCCGACAGCTGATGCTCACACCTTTTGGCACCGTGCTGTTACCGTATATCAACGACATGCTGGACAGAAACGAGCAGCTTAATAATTTTATTGCAGATTATAAGCATGAGAAACGTGGTCGGGTCACTATCTATGCACCAACCGGCATAATTACCTATTTATCCAAACATGTAATCGATAAAATTAAAGATATCGGTGATATCACCTTATCGCTAAAAACCTGCAATCTTGAGCGTAATGCCTTTTATGAAGGCGTCGAATTTCCCGATGATTGTGATGTTTTAATCAGCTACGCCCAACCAAAAGATGAATCGCTGGTTGCCAGTTTTATTACCCAATATGCCGTAACCGCTTATGCCAGCCAGCGCTATCTTGAGAAACATCCCATTAGCCGTCCTGACGAACTCGAACATCACTCCTGTATTTTGATCGACTCGATGATGATCGACGACGCGAATATCTGGCGCTTCAACGTCGCCGGGAGTAAAGAGGTGCGGGATTATCGCGTGAAGGGAAATTACGTTTGCGACAACACGCAATCTGCGCTGGAGCTGGCACGAAATCACCTGGGGATTGTGTTTGCGCCAGACAAAAGTGTGCAGAGCGACCTGCAAGACGGCACGCTGGTGCCCTGCTTTCAGCACCCGTATGAATGGTGGCTGGATCTGGTGGCTATCTTCCGTAAACGGGAATACCAGCCCTGGCGGGTCCAGTATGTGCTGGATGAAATGCTGCGTGAAATTCGCCACCAGCTTGCTCAGTCGCAGCAACTGCGGCCTGAACAAGCGGCGGAAAGCGAAGATTAATGATCGAGATAAAGGTAATGCACCCAGCTGGTCATGCGTAACAGTACTTTGCGCATCACCGAGACATGGCTGAAATGATCAGAATAGACCGCCACCTGGGCGTAAATACCGTCTGGTAATGCGCTCAAATCAGTATGCTCATCCAGTTCAATGGTCGCGATAACGCCATCTGAACCCGGCGCTGTGTTTAACGTCTGTAAGGTGCCGGTCGACTGATAAGCTCCACCGGGAACAGCTGGACTAATGGCTGCCAGCTTACCGCTGAACACTTTGCCTGGCAGAGCGTTAAATACCACTTCCGCATCATCGCCGGGAGCCAGGCGCAGCAAGGAGTTCTGACGGAACTGCGCCACGATTTGTCGTTTCTGATCGGGTATAAACACCATCACCGGACGTAGCGGCAGCGACGCGGCATAGGTACCCGGACGAATCAGCACCTGGGTCACATAACCATCGCTCGGCGCACGCACTATCGTCTGCTCAAGGTTATATTTTGCTTCCGCGAGCTGCGCTTTCAGGCTGGCGATTTGAGAATGTTCACCCAACACCAGGCTATCCAGCTGGCTCTGGATCTGTTTTTGTTCCGCCGCCGCTGATTTTACGGAGGCTTCCTGCGCCAGATAATTTTGCCGCGCCACATCGATATCGCGTTCTGAAAACGGGTTTACTTTCGCCTGGCTGCCACGTGCGTAACGCTGATACTCTTTAGCGAACTTATCCCGCGTGGCCTTTGCCTGCTGAGTATTCGCCGCCATCTCATCTAACTCTGCGCCCAACGCCCGCTGTTTATGTTCTGCGGTAACGATATCCGCCATCAGCCGATCCACCCGAGCCTGATAACGCGTCGGGTCCAGTCGAAATAGCACCTCACCTTTTTTAATCAGCGTATTTTTCTTGTCCGTCACTTCGATCACCACGCCTGTCACCTGTGGGACAACAGGAATAGAAATAACCGCTTTTTGCGCTTTAAAGGTATACGGATGGTTATAGTTCATTAACAGAATTAGACCGCTGACAATAAATATGCCTCCCAGGGCCGCTGTGGGAATGGTCCATTTATTTACAGGAATTTTGAAGATCTTAAACATTGCCCATGCGAAAGCCACATAGGTTAAAATAATCAGTAAATCCATAAGTATTACTCGGCAGAAGAGGATTTGATGTCAGCGAGCTGTTTCTCCAGCCCGGCAATACGCTGTTGTAGTTGCACAACGGAGGAGTCATGGTTTTGCATTCCCCATCCACGCTCCGGGCGGTAAAGCGTGGCCCAAATCCACAAAAATGGCCAGATAACATGTAACGTAAAAAGACTCACCCAACCAGCAACATGAATGGCGTCGGCATGAGGATGATTACGTTTTTTGGCAATCAGGTAGGGAACATCATGTAAAATAATAATCCCATAGAATATCACCAGAAATACAAAAATAAGCACTCCCAATGCAAAATAATCCAGGAACATATTTCCCTCAGAGAATATAGAAAAGAACAATTAACGCATATTATGAAATACCATAATGCGGTGCAATTTCCTTATTTATATAACGACATATTGTTTTTTATATACTTTCTGAAGTGTGCAGCCTGGCTTTTCAACAGTGCGAGGCTTATCATATTGAAATAATGGAACTATTGGCCAAACTAATGAATAACTCCAGTAAAACATCCACAGTACAGATTAAGCGTATTAAACCTTCAATTATCTACCGTTTATTGCTGATTGGCCTCGGAACGCCAATGGTGATTTATGGCCTGGTTCGCCCGCTCACCATCGAAACGCGAGATTAAACTCCTGGCAAAACACGCCCCAGAAACGCACTTCTGTTGACGTAGTCTGGGTTATTGCGCACGTAGGTTTAAAACGTAAATTGTAACAACGTGCGCTTTGTTTATGCCGGATGCGGCGTGTACGCCTTATCCGGCCTACGGTCAGGTCCCCGTAGGCATGATAAGACGCGTAAGCGTCGCATCAGGCAATGAATACCCAATGCGACCAGCTTCTTATATCAGAACAGCCCCAACGGTTTATCCGAGTAGCTCACCAGCAGGCACTTGGTTTGCTGGTAATGCTCAAGCATCATCTTGTGGGTTTCGCGTCCGATGCCCGACTGTTTGTAGCCACCAAACGCCGCATGTGCCGGGTAAGCGTGATAACAATTGGTCCACACGCGCCCTGCCTGTATGCCGCGCCCCATCTTATAGGCAAGATTACCGTTGCGGCTCCAGACGCCCGCGCCCAGGCCATATTGCGTATCGTTCGCCAGCTCCAGCGCTTCTTCTATCGTTTTGAAGGTGGTTACCGCCAGCACCGGGCCAAAAATCTCCTCCTGGAACACGCGCATATTGTTCTGACCAAACAAAATCGTCGGTTCGAGGTAGTAGCCGTCTTTCAGTTCGCCTTCCAGCAGCTTGCGCCGCCCGCCGGTGAGCACATCAGCGCCCTCTTTTTTACCGATATCAATGTAGTTGAGGATGGTTTCCAGTTGCCCGTGAGAAACCTGCGCGCCCATTTGCGTCACGCTGTCGAGCGGGTTACCGCTGCGAATGCTTTCGACACGGCGGATGGCGCGTTCCATAAAGCGTTCGTAGATAGACTCCTGCACTAAAGCACGGCTTGGACAGGTGCAAACTTCGCCCTGGTTAAAGGCAAACAGTGCAAAGCCTTCCAGCGCTTTATCGAAAAAGGCATCTTCTTCATCCATCACATCAGCAAAGAAGATATTTGGCGATTTGCCGCCCAGCTCCAGCGTCACCGGAATAATGTTTTGCGTGGCGTATTGCATAATTTGTTGGCCCACTTCCGTTGAGCCGGTAAACGCCACTTTGGCGATGCGTTTCGAGGTCGCCAGATATTCGCCAATTTCCCCACCTGCGCCGTTGACCACGTTCACCACCCCTGGCGGCAGTAAATCACCGACGATTTCCATTAGCAGCAGTACAGAAAGCGGAGTAAGACGTGCGGGTTTCAGCACCACACAGTTGCCAGCCGCCAGCGCGGGAGCCATTTTCCAGCTCGCCATCAGCAGCGGGAAGTTCCACGGGATAATCTGCCCCACCACGCCTAACGGTTCATGGAAATGATAGGCCACGGTTTCGCTATCCACTTCACTGATCCCACCTTCCTGCGCCCGAATACACGAGGCGAAATAGCGAAAATGATCAATCGCCAGCGGCACGTCGGCAGCACTGGTTTCGCGAATGGGTTTGCCGTTATCCCAGGTTTCTGCCGTCGCTAAAAGTTCAAGGTTTTGTTCCATTCGATCGGCAATCTTAAACAGAATCGCCGCGCGATCCTGCACCGAGGTGTGCGCCCATTTATCTTTCACTTTATGCGCAGCATCCAGCGCCAGATCGATGTCTCGTTTGCCCGAAGACGCCACTTCGCACAGTAGCTGCCCGGTCACCGGCGTCAGGTTCTGGTAATACTCGCCATCGGCAGGCGCTACCCATTCGCCACCGATAAAGTTGTCGTAGCGGGCTTTTAATTTGAGGGGGAAACCATACTCGCCGGGCTTAATCTGTGCTGAAGGGGGATTATTGGTCATGATCGTCTCCTTGCGGTGTGAGGTATAACAAGGGTAGACGTGACTGGCGAAATCTTCGCCAGTCGGTAACAGCTTTACGACGGCTATCACGAATTTACGGGCAAGGATTACAGAGATAACTAAAACTCTCTCAAAAATCGCAAATTTTGAGATAGTTTAAAAAATGGCTGACAATTAGACAGCCATTGTGGGAATGATGATTACATCGCTGCGCGATAAATCGCCATAATTTCTTCGTGAGTTGCCTGAATCGGGTTAGTAAACCCACACGCATCTTTCAGGGCATTGGTTGCCAGCACTGGAATATCTTCTTCTTTCACGTTCAGGTCGCGTAGGCCTGCCGGGATATTCACTTTCTTCGCCAGTTCACGGATGGCATTGATGCACGCTTCTGCGCCTTCCGCGTCATTTTTGCCTGTCACGTTCACGCCCATTGCAGCGGCACAATCACGCAGACGTGCAGCGGCGACTTTGCTGTTGAATACCTGAACATGCGGCAGCAAAACGGCGTTACATACACCGTGTGGCAGGTTGTAGAAACCGCCCAGCTGGTGCGCCATCGCATGAACATAACCCAGAGAAGCATTATTGAACGCCATACCGGCGAGGAACTGGGCATAAGCCATTGCTTCACGCGCTTTCGCATTACTGCCATCTTCAACGGCTAACGGCAGGTTTTCGGCAATCATGGTCACGGCTTTCAGTGCACAAGCGTCAGTGATCGGCGTGGCGGCAATAGAAACATACGCTTCGATAGCGTGCGTTAAGGCATCCATACCCGTTGCAGCGGTCAGTGACTTCGGCATACCGATCATCAGAGAGGAGTCATTGACAGAAAGCAGCGGAGTTACATGTTTATCCACAATCGCCATTTTGATGTGACGCGCTTCGTCAGTGATGATGCAGAAACGGGTCATTTCAGAGGCCGTACCCGCCGTGGTGTTGATGGCGATCATCGGCAGCTGCGGTTTTGCAGAGCGGTCAACGCCTTCATAATCGCGGATGTCACCGCCGTTGGCTGCAACCAGCGCAATACCTTTTGCGCAGTCGTGTGGAGAACCACCGCCTAAGGAAATCACGCTATCGCAATTATTTTCTTTAAGTAATTTCAAACCTGCGGCGACGTTTTCCGTGGTGGGGTTAGGTTGGGTGCCATCATAAATAACGCTAAAAATATTGCGTTCTTCCAGTGCTTTTTGCACATCACCCGCCATACCCAATTTCGTTAACATGTTGTCGGTGACAATTAAGGTACGGGTAAATCCATAATCTGCCATCATATTCATTGCATCATTCAATGAATCAGCACCAATAACATTCACGGAAGGAATAAAAAAGGTTGAAGCTGCCATAACACACTCCTGAAAGTGTAAAAAAGGGCGGGCAGCTTACTGAGGATTTTCATTTGAAAATATGATCAACATTACCGTTTATTAAAATATTTTTAATAAAAAGCACGTTACATTCATCAAATAACGTGCCTTCTTAACATTAATAAGAAATTTTGTATTAATTCATATTTATTATGAATTAATCATTTCCTTATTTTTCCGGAAATAATAATGCGTCGCGCAATAAATGATCATTTCCACGACGACGCGTAAAGCCAATGCGGTCAAAATATTCCAGAATCTGAATTGCCAGCTTTCGGCCTACGCCTAAGCGATCGCGGAAATCCGCCGCGCAGGTTGAACCACATTCCTGATCGAGATCGCGGATCATATTGGCAAACTCGACAATCCGATCGTTACGGTAATAACGATCTTTGACGATCGCAGTAATTATCCCCTGTTGCGCCGCCTGGCGTAGCGTCAGGCGCATTGCCTGCTCGTCGGTTCCCGTCTCTTTTGCCAGGTCACGCACCCACCATGGCTCGTCACCAAACAGCGGCTCTGCTTTTTGCCAGATGGCCTGCTGCTCTGCACTGAAGCCCGCTTTATGATCCGGCAGATGCAGCCAGCCGTGATGGCTGTGGATGTCGCCGCTTTCGCGCATCTTTTCAATCAGCAACAGTACCAGCGCTTCATCTTCCATTGGCAACGCCATACGTCGCAGACGTTCGCGCCCAGGACCAGGTTCATCGCGATGTTGCTCATGATAAGTCGCTAATGTATCGAGAATTTTCCGCTGCCAGCGGGCGGCAACTGGCGCATTCAACAAGCTGTAACCAGCCTGAATATAGCCAGGCTGTTGCAGCAGTTCGCGCATCCCTTCGCCGTTGAGCTGCCGTGCCCAGGCGAAATCCGCAAGGTTAACCGCGCCGCGTTCCAGATGAACAGATAACGCATCGGCATCGCTCTGCGCCCGTGCAAGAGACGCCAGCCATTGCAGATATTCCGGCTTACGCTTACCGCGACGCGGCGGGTTAAGCATCACCACACGCGCCCCCGCCAGCGTGTTGCGGGCCGAGATATCGCGCAGCACTATGCGATCGTTATCCGCCAGCCACAGCGGCGTGTCGAACACCAGCTCGGCAAGGTTATCTTCCAGTAGCGAAACACGTCCCGTAACGTGGCTGGCGGCGTGGTGAATATGCAGCGGCTGCCACTGGGTCAGCGGTGTATGGGTTTGAAGCTCGACAATCACCCGTGTGAACGGCTCCGGCGGCACATCGGCAAGCAGCCAGTCGCCACGGTTAATCTGCTCTTTTTCCGCATCACCCGCGATGTTAAGCGCGATACGCTGCCCGGCATGGGCAGTTTCTGTTGGCTGATTTTGCGCATGCAGCGCACGCACGCGCATCGGTTTATTTACACCAGTCAGCCAGAGTGAATCGCCTACTTTCACTTCCCCGCTTAACGCCGTACCGGTGACGACCAGCCCGGCACCTTTTACAGTAAATGCGCGGTCGATCGCGAGGCGGAAACTATGTTGGCTGGCGTGTTCACGTTCTGGTAACTGAAGCAGATGCTCGCGCAGGGCATCAATTCCCCGACCTTCGGTTGCTGCGGTGATAAACAGTTTTGCCTCAGCAAAACCGTATTCCCGCAGCATCTCCTTTACCTGGCGTTCAACCTCATCAACACGCGCTTCGTCCACGCGATCGGCTTTGGTCAGCGCCACTGTCAGCATCGGGTTACCGGTCAGCTGCAAAATCGCCAGATGCTCACGGGTCTGTGCCATCACACCGTCATCGCACGCCACCACCAACAGCGCGTGATCGATACCACCAACGCCCGCCAGCATGTTGGAAAGAAACTTTTCATGACCGGGTACGTCGATAAAACCAGGCACGCGACCATCAGGCTGCGGCCAGTAGGCATAGCCGAGATCGATGGTCATGCCGCGCTTTTTTTCTTCCGGCAGACGGTCGGCATTTACGCCCGTAATCGCCTGCAACAAGGTTGTTTTGCCGTGGTCAACGTGTCCGGCAGTCGCAATAATCATTTCAACAACATCTCCAAAAACCGTTGCTCATCTTCAAGGCAGCGTAAATCCAGCCACAATCGTCCGTCATAAATACGACCAATCACCGGCACTGGCAATTCACGCCAGCGGGCGGCTAATGACTCAAGGTGGCTACCGCGTCCATCATGGGGTGTAAACGTTAATGCCGCGCTCGGCAGGCGATCAACCGGCAGTGAACCACTGCCAATCTGCGAAAGACATGGCATAACCTGGACTGCAAACTCCGCGCCGTAATGTGCGGCAAGGGGAGCCTGTAAACGTTGTGCCTGGATTTGAATGACCTCTGCGCTGCGGGTAAGCAGGCGCAGGGTCGGTAATTTTTCACTCAGAGCTTCAGGGTGTAAATAAAGACGCAACGTGGCTTCCAGCGCCGCGAGGGTCATTTTATCCGCGCGTAATGCACGCTTCAGCGGGTGGCTTTGCAGGCGGGCGATCATCTCTTTTTTACCAACGATAATCCCTGCCTGCGGCCCGCCTAACAACTTGTCACCGGAGAAACTCACCAGACTGACGCCCGCCGCAATCAACTCCTGCGGCATTGGCTCTTTCGGCAAACCGTACTGGCTAAGATCAACCAGCGAGCCACTGCCTAAATCAGTCACTACGGGAACATCCAGCTCTTTGCCGAGCGCCACCAGTTCCGCTTCATCTATCGCTTTGGTGAATCCCTGAATGCTGTAGTTACTGGTATGTACTTTCATCAACAGCGCGGTATTTTCATTCACCGCCTGACGATAATCATTAGCGTGCGTGCGGTTGGTGGTCCCTACTTCGTGTAGGGTGCATCCTGCCTGACGCATAACATCGGGAATACGAAACGCGCCGCCAATCTCCACCAGTTCGCCGCGAGAAACCACCACCTCTTTCCCGCTGGCAGTGGCCGCCAACATCAATAACACCGCCGCCGCATTGTTATTAACGATACAGGCATCTTCCGCCCCCGTAATACGGCACAGCAGCTGCGCCAGCGCCCGATCGCGATGTCCGCGTCCGGCGTCGTCCAGATCGTACTCGAGGGTCACTGGCGAACGCATAGCCTTCGTAACGGCTTCCACCGCGGCTTCCGCCTGTAAAGCTCGCCCAAGGTTGGTATGCAGCACGGTTCCCGTCAGGTTGATTACCGGACGCAGCGCGCTTTGCGCCTCTTTCGTCAACCGGGCATCGACTTCTTGCGCCCAGTTTTCACACCACGCGGGCAGCGTCTGGCTGTCTCGAATCACTTCTCGCGCTTCGTCAAGCATCTGACGCAGCAATTCCACCACGCGGGTGTGACCATAAGTATCACGCAAAGAAAGGAAGGAGCTATCGCGCAATAAGCGATCAATAGCCGGAAGTTGACTATAGAGGGAACGCGTTTCGGTTGTCATAGGAAACCTGGCTGATCAAGGCCCTCTCACACGGAGAAGGGCGTTTAACATAACCACGGATTGTAACGTGAGATGGGTCAGGAGGACATATCGCGCATCAAGCCTTTGGCGGTTCGGTGCGAGCAAAACTTTCGCGGCTAAACAGGTTTTCGACCAGTTTGACTAAGTGTGGGCGGTCGACACACCAGCCTGGCGCAACGCGGCGGAAATTGAGATATCCGACGGCACAGGCAATGGCGATAGTCGCCAGATTGACCGTATCGGTTTTGAGCGTGCCATCGACCAGATATCCTTCCAGCACATCCAGACTGCGGTTGATTTTCTCCCGCTGGCGTAACAATTCATCTTCAGACTGCTGCGCCGCCGGACGCGCCTGTTCACGCACCGATACCAGCCCGGCATCCATAATGCCATCCGCCAGCGCCTCAATTTTGCGCACCCGCAACGACTCCAGCGGATCACGCGGCAACATCGCCGGAGCAACATTCATTAATTCAATATATTCAGCGATGATCGGCGAATCAAACCAGCATTCGCCCTCTTCGGTCACCAGCACCGGCACTTTTCCTAACGGGTTAAATTGCGCCACGCCGTTATCCGCGTTATAGGGCAGTTCATTAATAAATTCGAACGTTATGCCCTTTTCTAACAACAGAATAGAAAGTTTGCGTACAAACGGGCTGGTGTAGCTACCGACGAGTTTCATGCCGAGTCCTTTGTGCGAGGAAAAATATCAGTATGGCTCAGGCTCGCGCAAAACACAGGTGATACAAGTCTCAATGATCCAAATAAAGATAATGCATCCAACTGGTCATTCTTAGCAGCACTTTCCGCATCACCGAAACATGGCTGAAATGGTCGGAGTAAACTGCCACCTGGGCGTAGATGCCGTCGGGTAAGGCATCGATATCAGCGTTAGGGTCCAGTTCAATGGTTCCCAGCACACCGTCCGTGCCGGGCACGACCGTTAATGATTGCAATACCCCCTGCGCCTGATAAGAACCGCCTGGCACGACAGGTAAAATACTGGTCAGTTTGCCGTGAAACACCTGCCCAGGTAGCGCGTTAAACACCACTTCCGCATCATCGCCGGGTTTCAGACGTAACAGCGAGTTTTGCCGAAATTGGGCGACAATTTGCCGTTTTTGCTCGGGGATGAAGACCATCACCGGACGCAGCGGCAAGGCAGCGGCGTATGTACCTGGGCGGATCAGTACCTGAGTGACGTAGCCATTGCTCGGTGCGCGAATGACGGTCTGCTCAAGGTTATATTTTGCTTCAGTAAGTTGCGCTCTTAAGCTCACAATCTGCGATTGCTCGCCGTTAACCATACTGTCGAGCTGGCTCTGGATCTGCGCCTGCTCCGCCACCGAGCCTTTCACCAGCGCATCCTGCGCGAGGAAATTTTGCCGCGCATCGTCGATGTCACGTTCCGAGAACGGATTCACCGCCGCCTGGCTGCCTTTCAGATAACGTTGATAATTTTTAAACAGACGGTCGCGCTCCGCTGAAACCTGGGTGGTGTTGGCCTGCGCTTCAGTGAGCTGCGCGCGCAGCGTCTTTATATTATGCGTCGCCGTCATCAGGTCAGCCTGAAGCCTGTCAACTCGCGCCTGGTAACGAACCGGGTCGAGCTTAAAAAGCACCTCGCCCTTCTGAATAAGCTGATTATTTTTGTCGGTGACTTCAGTAACAATTCCCGTCACCTGTGGCGTGATGGGGATCGCTATCACTGCCTTTTGCGCGGTAAAAGTGTAAGGGTGGTTGTAGTTCATCAACAAAATCAAACCACTCACCAGAAACACGCCTCCCAGCGCCGCCGTCGCCAGCGTCCACTGATTCACCGGAATGCGGAAGATTTTAAAGACCGCCCACGCCAGCGCCACGTAAGTTAAAACAATCAATAGATCCATAATTAGATCTCCGGAAACGTGGAATAGTCAGTCTTTTTCTCGGCGGCGAGTTGGTGCTCCAGCCGGGAAATCCGGTCAGAAAGTGCGGCGATTTCCGGGTCTGGCACGTCGCCTTGCGGCGCAACATGCGACTGCATGCCCCAGCCGCGCTCCGGTTGATAGAGCGTCGCCCAGATCCACAAAAACGGCCAGATAACATGCAGAGTAAACAGGCTCACCCAGCCCGCCGTATGAATAGCGTCGGCATGGGGATGGTTGCGCTTTTTGGCAATCAGATAAGGGATGTCATGTATCGCGATGATTCCATAAAAAATCACCAGAAAGACGAAGATCAGCACTCCCAACGCGAAATAGTTTAGAAACATATCTGCCTCGGATTCACGTTTATCAGTGTTGTTTTTTGGCTGGCAGCCAGAAGGGAGTCAGGCTGATATTTTGACAATAATCCGGGTTCGCGATTCTCGCCATAACACCAAAGAATAATTTTAAGAGGTGATGAGTTGCTTAGTTACATAACGATTTCATGACGAAGGCATAACATGCTGTAGATCACATCAGGTGAACGCCGTAAGAAAATATCTTGTGATTCAGATCACAAAGATTCAACAAACCATCAAAATAAAAATGTGACATAACTCACATTTAAATGCCATTTTTAGCGAAAATCGCCGCCTTGTTGCTTTTTTACACAAGCATTTTGTGATGAGAATCACGTCAATTACCTCTCTACCCCCTACATTTATGTGACTGATATCACACAAAAGGCCGCCGACTGGACAGTTAACCGATTCAGTGCCAGATTTCGCAGTATCTACAAGGTCCGGCTACCTCTGCCGCCACATTAACAAAAAACCTCGGGCTTCCAGCCTGCGCGACAGCAAACATAAGAAGGGGTGTTTTTATGTCATCCGATATTAAGATCAAAGTGCAAAGCTTTGGTCGTTTCCTCAGCAACATGGTGATGCCAAATATCGGCGCGTTTATCGCGTGGGGTATCATCACCGCGTTATTTATTCCAACAGGGTGGTTACCGAACGAAACGCTGGCGAAGCTGGTCGGCCCGATGATCACTTATCTCCTGCCGCTGCTGATCGGTTATACCGGTGGTAAGCTGGTAGGCGGCGAACGTGGCGGCGTAGTCGGTGCCATCACCACCATGGGCGTTATCGTCGGCGCAGACATGCCGATGTTCCTCGGTTCGATGATTGCAGGTCCACTGGGCGGCTGGTGCATTAAGCACTTCGACCGCTGGGTAGACGGTAAGATCAAATCCGGTTTTGAGATGCTGGTGAATAACTTCTCCGCAGGCATCATCGGGATGATCCTCGCTATTCTGGCATTCCTCGGCATTGGCCCGATTGTTGAAGCCCTGTCCAAAATGCTGGCTGCGGGCGTTAACTTCATGGTTGTCCATGACATGCTGCCGCTGGCGTCTATCTTTGTTGAACCGGCGAAAATCCTGTTCCTCAACAACGCCATTAACCACGGTATCTTCTCGCCGCTGGGTATTCAGCAGTCCCATGAACTGGGTAAATCCATCTTCTTCCTGATTGAAGCTAACCCAGGTCCGGGTATGGGCGTGCTGCTGGCGTACATGTTCTTTGGTCGTGGTAGCGCTAAACAGTCTGCGGGCGGTGCGGCAATCATCCACTTCCTGGGGGGTATCCACGAAATCTACTTCCCGTATGTGCTGATGAATCCGCGTCTGATTCTGGCCGTTATCCTCGGCGGTATGACTGGCGTGTTCACGCTGACTATCCTGGGCGGTGGGCTGGTTTCTCCGGCATCTCCGGGTTCTATCCTTGCTGTACTGGCGATGACGCCAAAAGGTGCTTACTTCGCTAACATCGCGGGTGTGTGTGCGGCGATGGCAGTCTCCTTCGTTGTCTCTGCTATTTTGCTGAAAACCAGCAAAGTGAAAGAAGAAGATGATATTGAAGCAGCAACTCGTCGTATGCAGGACATGAAAGCTGAGTCTAAAGGTGCGTCTCCGCTGTCTGCGGGCGATGTGACTAACGACCTGAGCCACGTACGTAAAATCATCGTTGCCTGTGACGCCGGTATGGGTTCCAGTGCGATGGGCGCAGGTGTGCTGCGTAAGAAAATTCAGGATGCAGGTCTGTCGCAGATTTCGGTCACTAACAGCGCGATCAACAACCTGCCGCCAGATGTGGACCTGGTCATCACTCACCGTGACCTGACCGAACGCGCTATGCGCCAGGTTCCGCAGGCACAGCATATTTCGCTGACCAACTTCCTCGACAGCGGCCTGTACACCAGCCTGACCGAACGTCTGGTTGCTGCCCAGCGCCATACTGAAAACGAAGTGAAAGTGAAAGACAGTCTGAAAGACAGCTTTGACGATTCCAGTGCTAATCTGTTCAAACTGGGCGCGGAGAACATCTTCCTCGGTCGCAAAGCGGCCACCAAAGAAGAAGCGATTCGTTTTGCTGGCGAGCAGCTGGTGAAAGGCGGTTACGTTGAGCCGGAATATGTTCAGGCGATGCTGGATCGTGAAAAACTGACCCCGACTTATCTGGGTGAGTCTATCGCTGTGCCACACGGTACGGTTGAAGCAAAAGATCGCGTACTGAAAACGGGCGTGGTGTTCTGCCAGTACCCGGAAGGCGTGCGCTTCGGTGAAGAAGAAGATGACATTGCCCGTCTGGTGATTGGTATTGCTGCCCGTAACAACGAGCACATTCAGGTTATCACCAGCCTGACCAATGCACTGGATGATGAATCCGTCATCGAGCGTCTGGCACATACCACCAGCGTGGATGAAGTGCTGGAACTGCTGGCAGGTCGTAAGTAATCCAATCCCACCTCTCCACATGGAGAAGGTGGGGCTTATTGCCTGATGCGCTACGCTTATCAGGCCTACAAAACAAAGCGCAGTTTGTTGAATTTGCACGTTCTTGTAGGCCGGATAAGGCGTTTACGCCGCATCCGGCGCGGCCCCTCTCCACATGGAGAGGGTTTGGGTGAGGGAAAAGCCTCACCCCAGCCCTCTCGGGTAAAAACATTGATGAAGGTTAATACTATGAAAGCATTACATTTTGGCGCAGGTAATATCGGTCGTGGCTTTATCGGTAAACTGCTGGCGGACGCGGGTATCCAACTGACGTTTGCCGATGTAAATCAGGTGGTACTTGATGCCCTGAATGCCCGTCATAGCTATCAGGTTCATGTGGTTGGTGAAACCGAGCAGGTAGATACCGTTTCTGGCGTCGATGCCGTCAGCAGCATTGGCGATGATGTCGTTGATCTGATTGCTCAGGTCGATTTAGTCACTACCGCCGTTGGCCCTGTCGTGCTGGAACGTATTGCTCCGGCCATCGCCAAAGGGCTGGTGAAACGTAAAGAACAAGGTAATGAATCCCCACTGAACATCATCGCCTGTGAAAACATGGTCCGCGGCACCACGCAGCTGAAAGGCCATGTGATGAACGCCCTGCCGGAAGATGCCAAAGCGTGGGTAGAAGAACACGTTGGCTTTGTTGATTCCGCCGTTGACCGCATCGTACCGCCTTCGGCTTCGGCAACTAACGATCCGCTGGAAGTGACGGTAGAAACCTTCAGCGAATGGATTGTCGATAAAACGCAGTTCAAAGGCACGCTGCCAAACATCCCTGGCATGGAATTAACCGACAATCTGATGGCATTTGTCGAACGTAAACTCTTCACCCTGAATACAGGTCATGCTATAACCGCGTACCTCGGAAAACTGGCGGGTCATCAGACCATTCGCGACGCGATTCTCGACGAGAAAATCCGCGCGGTGGTTAAAGGTGCGATGGAAGAAAGCGGCGCGGTACTGATCAAGCGCTACGGCTTTGACGCGGACAAACATGCGGCGTACATCCAGAAAATCCTCGGTCGTTTCGAGAACCCGTATCTGAAAGATGATGTAGAGCGCGTAGGCCGTCAGCCGCTGCGTAAACTGAGTGCTGGCGACCGTCTGATCAAGCCACTGCTCGGAACGCTGGAATATGGTCTGCCACATAAAAACCTGATTGAAGGTATTGCCGCTGCAATGCACTTCCGCAGTGAAGATGATCCGCAGGCTCAGGAACTGGCAGCACTGATCGCTGACAAAGGTCCGCAGGCGGCGCTGGCACAGATTTCCGGTCTTGATGCCAACAGCGAGGTTGTATCCGAGGCGGTAACCGCTTATAAAGCAATGCAATAATGGTGGACCAGGCGCAGGATACCCTGCGCCCGAATAACAGATTGTCAGATATGCAGGCAACAATGGAACAAACCCAGGCCTTTGAAAACCGTGTGCTTGAGCGTCTGAATGCTGGCAAAACCGTGCGAAGCTTTCTGATCACCGCCGTCGAGCTTTTGACCGAGGCGGTAAATCTTCTGGTGCTTCAGGTATTCCGCAAAGACGATTACGCGGTAAAGTATGCTGTAGAACCGTTACTCGACGGCGACGGTCCGCTGGGCGATCTTTCTGTGCGTTTAAAACTCATTTACGGGTTGGGTGTCATTAACCGCCAGGAATACGAAGATGCGGAGCTACTGATGGCATTGCGTGAAGAGCTAAATCACGACGGCAACGAGTACGCGTTTACCGACGACGAAATCCTTGGACCCTTTGGTGAACTGCATTGCGTGGCGGCGTTACCACCGCCGCCACAGTTTGAACCTGCAGACTCCAGTTTGTATGCAATGCAAATTCAGCGCTATCAACAGGCTGTGCGATCAACAATGGTCCTTTCACTGACAGAGCTGATTTCCAAAATCAGCTTAAAAAAAGCCTTTCAAAAGTAAGTACTTTCGCTTACTTCTCCTCTACCTGTTTCGGACGATAAAGCTGACGATAATACTCCAGACGTTGTAGATATAACGGCACGCTTTCATCAGGTATTCCGGACGGAATCGCGTTACGGGGAGGTAGTTTTTTCAGATACTCCCGGAACGCCTGGCTCGATGCCATGAAATCTACGGCTTTATCGATAAGAAGCGGAACGTTTTCACCTAATTTGCCCATGATGATATCTCCGTATTACCCCGCGCCGGGAATGCGCGGCCGCCAATTTTAGTTTAGATCCCGGTATAAATGACATTAAGGAAAACGTGCTCAATCCTCAATAATCACCTGCTTCTGTTGACTATCTTTTTTCTTTAAATTTCTTAATTAATCAATAAATTGCGTAGTTTTTAAGCATGTTAATGTTTACGTTATAGAACTATTACAATGCCATCAGTTGTGAACAAAGCACCTGGTCGCGCATACTAGGGGCTATAAATTTATCTTTATCAGAAGCCATCACATGAAAGAAGTCGAAAAAAACGAAATCAAACGTCTCAGCGATCGTCTGGACGCCATCCGCCACCAGCAGGCCGATCTGTCGCTGGTTGAAGCCGCAGACAAATACGCCGAACTGGAAAAAGAGAAAGCCACGCTGGAAGCAGAAATTGCTCGCCTGCGCGAAGTTCACAGCCAGAAGCTCAGCAAAGAAGCGCAGAAACTGATGAAGATGCCGTTCCAGCGTGCAATCACCAAAAAAGAGCAGGCTGATATGGGCAAGCTGAAAAAAAGTGTTCGCGGACTGGTGGTTGTGCACCCAATGACCGCGCTGGGCCGCGAAATGGGCCTGCAAGAGATGACAGGGTTCTCAAAGACTGCGTTTTAAGTTCCTTTCTCGTCGCTGTAATCACAGCCTCTCACCATTTACTCGCTCCTGCTGGCACATGCAGGAGCCTGTTTCAGAGATCGAATATTTATAACGTTCTTAACATTATATATTCAATCTCCTCTATTCTTTTTAGCGCACATGCCAGGCTAAATTCTGAAAATCAGGTACAAGTTAAAGAACGATGTATCAATATTAACAATGAATTTTCGCATATCAATGCTTGAAACATAATTAATTATTTAAATTTTTCAATCAGCTTCGCAAATTCCACAATAAAACATCACTCAACTGAATATTTATCTTTCCCTGCCCTGTGCCTTTATCCGGTGAAACATTTGACATCGATTGACACCGATCATTAAAATCCGCGCGATTAATATTATTGGCTACAAACTGAAATCGTTTGACATTTAATAACATATTCGCACAACCAATTAATACAAAATTTCTCTAACAAATTTATTTTGCGGATATGCCCCACTCCAATCATTCATAAAAAAAATGATTGTGCCGTAATTATCAACTGTATCGGGATTATGAAAAGGAATTCATCCTATGAACCTAAAGAAAACACTGTTAAGCGTGTTAATAATAGTGCCTCTCTGCTTATTGGCAGGGTGTGACTATATTGAAAAAGCGAGTAAGGTCGACGACCTCGTTACACAGCAAGAGTTGCAAAAAAGCAAAATTGAGGCGCTTGAGAAACAACAGGAACTCGATAAGCGAAAGATAGAGCATTTTGAAAAACAACAAACTACTATCATAAATAGTACCAAGACGCTCGCTGGCGTGGTGAAAGCGGTTAAAGACAAGCAGGACGAATTTGTCTTTACAGAATTTAACCCAGCACAAACACAATATTTCATTTTAAATAACGGATCGGTCGGTTTGGCAGGCCGGGTGCTGGCTATTGATGCGGTTGAAAATGGCAGTGTTATTCGTATTTCGCTGGTTAACCTTTTAAGCGTTCCCGTATCAAATATTGGCTTTCATGCGACATGGGGAAATGAAAGACCCGCCGATGCCAAAGCTCTGGCAAAGTGGCAACAATTACTTTTCAACACCACCCTGAATTCCAATCTGCAATTAATGCCTGGTCAATGGCAAGACATTAATCTGACATTAAAAGGCGTTTCGCCTAATAACCTGAAGTATCTGAAGTTGTCCATCAATATGGCCAATCTCCAGTTCGACACTGTTCAACCTGCTGAAACTCGGCAGCGAAAAAACAAAAAATAAATGCAGCTTCTGCGCTTATATCAAGGAATAGAGAGCATCAATAATGAACAAAATTTTTAAAGTTATCTGGAATCCGGCGACGGGCAGTTACAGCGTTGCCAGCGAAACGGCGAAGAGCCGTGGCAAAAAAAGCGGGCGCAGTAAGCTGTTAATTTCTGTACTAGTTGCGAGTGGGTTGTTGTCGTCGTTTGGAGCGTTAGCTAATAACTACGACGGGCAGCCAACTGATTATGGCGATGGCTCAGCAGGTGACGGCTGGGTTGCTATCGGTAAAGGGGCAAAAGCAAATACCTTTATGAACACTAGTGGCGCGAGTACAGCTTTAGGATATGACGCGATAGCCGAAGGTGAGTACAGTTCTGCCATCGGGTCAAAAACCCTTGCAACTGGTGGAGCATCCATGGCGTTCGGGGTTAGTGCAAGAGCAATGGGTGACAGAAGTGTCGCGCTGGGTGCATCGTCAGTAGCAAATGGCGATCGTTCGATGGCTTTTGGTCGTTACGCAAAGACGAATGGTTATACATCTCTTGCTATTGGGGACTCCTCCCTTGCCGATGGTGAAAAAACTATTGCGTTAGGAAATACGGCTAAAGCTTACGAAATTATGAGCATCGCCCTCGGTGATCATGCCAATGCGTCAAAAGAATATTCAATGGCGCTGGGTGCAAGTAGTGCCGCATCTGCGGCTAACGCGATTGCAGTAGGCCGCAACAGTGCTGCAGCTGGCGTAGACAGCCTCGCATTCGGTAGACTATCCGCCGCCAACGCCGCAAACGCGATTGCTATGGGTGCAGAGAGCAAAGCTGCTGAAAATGCGACGGCAGTTGGTACTAACGCGGAGGCAAATGGACTTAATAGTATCGCGTTGGGCTCCGGCAGTATTGCAGATGTCGACAACACTATTGCTCTGGGCAATCAAAGTCAGGCAGTAGCGGCTGGCGCAATTGCCATCGGTCAAGGGAATAAAGCTGACGGCGCAAATGCTATCGCGCTGGGTAATGGTAGTATTACAGGTGGTGTAAATGCTATTGCTCTTGGACAAGGCAGTTATGCCGGTTTAGAAAATGGCACTGCAATTGGTGCTCAAGCCAGTGCTCAGGGGAAAAATTCAGTTGCTCTGGGTGCTGGTTCTGTAGCGACTGACGCGGATACTGTTTCTGTGGGTAACACAACAGCTCAGCGACAAATTGTCAATATGGCAGCAGGTGATATCAGCACTACCAGTACTGATGCCATCAATGGATCACAGCTTTATGCTATCAGTAAGTCAGTAGCGGACAATCTTGGTGGGGGGGCTACCGTCAATGCGCAAGGCGTCGTTACTTCCCCAAATTACAGGCTGAAAAGTGGTATTTTCGGCACTGTTGGCGACGCCTTAACGGGCCTGGACAATAATACGTTACAATGGGACTCCCTTAAAAAGGCATATAGTGCGGCACATGGTACAGATACTACCAGTACCATCACCAACGTTAAAGACGGCGCTATTTCTGATACCAGTAAGGATGCGGTTAACGGTTCTCAGCTGAAAACCACCAACGATAACGTAGCGACCAATACTACCAATATCACCACCAACACTAACAGTATCAATACCCTGACGGATTCCGTTGGCGACCTTAAAGACGATGCCCTGCTGTGGAATGGCACCGCGTTCAGCGCCGCGCACGGCACCGAAGCCACCAGCAAAATAACCAACGTCAAAGACGGTGACCTGACGGCTGGCAGCACCGACGCGGTTAACGGCTCTCAGCTCAAAACCACTAACGATGCCGTGGCAGCCAACACCACCAATATCGCCACGAACACCACCAACATCACCAACCTGACTGACGCTGTTGAC
>NZ_JBJQLL010000023.1:0-60003 GCF_046486405.1 Escherichia sp. WS338
GATGTCGATACCGGTGTCGGCCTGGAATTTATCCAGCGCATCGTGCAGCGGCTGCGGGAACTCATAGTTACCGGTGTAGGTCACGCCGAAAGTCGGCACCACGCCGATGGTGTTTTCGTCGCAGGCTTCAATCATGCGTTTCGGGTCCATAAACAACTGACCGGGGCGCATAGGGATCTCACGCAGCTCCACATCCCAGTAGCGGGCGAATTTATGCCAGCAGATTTGCACCGGACCGCACACCAGGTTTGGTTTATCCGTTGGTTTGCCTGCAGCTTCCATACGCTTGCGCCAACGCCATTTCATCGCCATCCCGCCGAGCATACAGGCCTCGGAAGAACCAATGGTGTTGGTGCCAACGGCCTGACCATTTTTCGGCGCAGGCGCATGCCACAGATCTGCAACCATGTTTACGCAACGCAGGTCGATGGCTGCAGATTGCGGATATTCTTCTTTGTCGATCCAGTTTTTGTTAATGGATAAATCCATCAACTTATGGACATTTTCGTCGTCCCAGGTCTGGCAGAAAGTGGCCAGGTTCTGACGAGCGTTGCCATCAAGATATAATTCGTCATTGATAATCTGGAATGCGACATCATCGCGCATTTCGTGCAGCGGAAAACGTTTTGATTCTGCGATAGTGGAAATAGACTTAGCACCAAAACGTGAATCGAGTAGTTCCGACCTTAAATCCGTTACTTGCTTCTTATCCATTTTAAACTCCTTAAAATGATTGGATCGCATTAAAAAAGTAGGATTTATCGATAAAGTAAGCAAGTGCAAAGGACTCGTGTTTAAATAACAAAATCCTAATGTTATTTATCGTGAGATATTATGCGAATAATATTTTATCATTGAAAATCAATATATTATTGAATTCTTGGGTGGTGGCAAGGTGTTTTATGCTGTTATTTTTATGCACTTTCTACGCCTCCTGAATTATCACGTAAAAATCAGACCTTAAAATATCACTATTAGTACTTGGTTATTATTTTGAACGCATTTATAAAATTATTACATAAAAATAGCGAATATTGATAAAATCCCCGCCAACGAGGTGTTGACGGGGCTGTTATTATTTTGGCAATAATACTCCGGTATAAGTATTTACCGGATGAGAAAGATATTGTTTAACGGTAGTGTTAACATTCTCTACCGTCATTTGTTTCAACAATTGCTCCTGCTCAGTCCATGCTGCAGGATCGTCATATTGAATAAGACTATTTACAATGGTGTTCGCTAATTGTTGAACGCTACGCTGTTGGATATCGAGGCTGCGCTGAACGTTTTGCTGGTATTCGTTCAGTTCTTGCTCACTGATCCCTTTAGCCAGACGCTTAACCATCACTTCATTCGCTAACGTTAACAGTTCATCATGTCGTTCTGGTTGACAAGTAAAAGCCAGCAAATGACTGATATCTTTGGCCTGAGGATCAACCGAGAGGCGAGAAGAAACGCTGTATGCCCCAGAGGCCTGTTCACGAATATTAATGCGTAGATCTTTTGCCAGTGCGACGTTAAAAGCATCGAGCGCCATACGCGTCGCCAGATTAACCGGTGTCCGGGAATCATAACGCTTCCACTGTGAAACCTGTGCCACAGGTTCATTTTGTTCTTTTACCGTAACCGATGCATTGTCCGTCGCGCGAGTTAATGGTTTACCTGCGGCTAATGGCGAATCAGAGTGTTTGATTGATCCTAAGTAACGCGTAATTAACGCCACGAGTTTGTCTTCTGCGACATCACCGACAATGACAAACGTGATATCCGCTGGAGATGAAAACAACTGGCGATCGGCAGCCAGCGCATCTGCGGCAGTAAACTGTGCAATCTGATTTTCTTGCAGTAATTTCGTGCGGTCATCAGCATAACGCGTCTCATACATCTGCTGGGCGAATTTCTCCGCTGGACGCTGGTCGAGCGTTTTCAACGCCTGAATTTGAGCATTTTGTAGCGATGCCCAAATATTGTCGTTAATCTTGCTGTGGGTGATTCGCTGGTTAATCAACTGGAAACCAGGTTCAGGGTTATTAGTCCGCGCGCTAACAGAGAGCAATGTATTCATGCCACTGACTTTACTGCTCATGGTTACCGAGTTTTCCGCACTCCAGCGTTTCAGGCTGGAAGAGGAGAGTTCACCAACGCCGCTTCCGCTTACTGCTTTATTTGCCAGCGCGATAAGTGATTTTTGCTGCGCAGGGAAACTTAAATCGCCTTTATTCGATACGGCAGTAATTTGTAGCTTTTGCTCTTCACCCGCGGATTTTGCCAGAATAACCCTGGCACCATTAGAAAGTGTTAATGATGTCATATTCTCAGCCAGCGTTTCTTTGCTTCTAATTTCCGCCTGAGGGTCAGCGTCTACTGTTAACGATAAATTTCTGCCTGGGAAGATGTAAGCCGCCAGCTTTTTGTTGGCGTACTCTTTTTCCAGCGCCAGGATAGCCGCAGGAGACAATGCTTTTTTGGCGGCAACTTCATTGTTTACCATTTGCTCCCAAAATGCGTCCTGGTTCTTTCTTAACTGCTGCCATTTTTCCGCCAGACTTTGCACGGTAATTTGCTGCCACAGACGTTTCGAAAGTTGATATGTCTCTTCCGGCGACAAGAACGGCGTATTATTTAATGAGCTGGATGCCAGGCGACTGGTCAGCATACGTAAATCACGTTCAGCTTGCTGATCAACCGCATTTTTCAGCCAGGTGAGGCGGGTAGATTTGACATCATCGAGTTCTTCAGCAGAAAAACCATGCTGATCAATGGTTGCCAACTCTGCCATTAATGCATTCGCAGCATCCTGCATATTATCGTCTCGTGCATTTACACGGAAAAACAGCGACTGATAATCGGGTGCAATTTTGACGCTGCGCGCAGTGCCGCCAGAGATAGTCTTCAACTCGCCCGACTGTATGCGTTCCTGCAGACGTTGGTTGAACAGCTGAACCAACATGCTCCATTCAGCTTGTTCGATAAAGCTTTGCTCATCGTTCACTTGTACCATTGGCAGGCGATAATAGAGTGCGATGCCGTTCACCCGGTTTTCTTTATCATTGATGATATTAAAGCGCAGGTGGTTTTCGGCTTTTGTCGGCCAGACGCGATTTTCAGCTGCTTTGTTAGCCGGAAGCTTACTTAAATTATCCTTTATCAGCGCCAGCGCTTCTTTACTGTCGATATCGCCGACCACAATAAAGGTCATATTATTTGGTTGATACCAGCGTTGATAAAATTGGCGCAATTGTGCCGGTGTGACCGTGGCGACGGTATCCATCAGGCCGATAGGTTCACGGTCTAAATTACGGGTATTTGCCAGCAGGAAAGGGCGGCGCGCCTGAGAGGTGCGCCATTTCGCATCCTGATGGGCACGCCATTCCTCAGTAATTACGCCGCGTTCAGCGTCTACTTCGAGTTTTTCAAAGGTTGCGGCATTACTCCATTCACTGAAGATTGCCATCACTTGTTGCAGATTTTGTTTCTGCGTAGTCGGCAAACTCACCTGATACACTGTTTCGTCATAGCTGGTATAGGCATTAACATCGCGACCAAAACGCAGGCCCATTGACTCAAATGTTTCGATGACTTTATTACCCGGCCATGTTTTTGTGCCGTTAAACATCATATGTTCTACAAAATGAGCCACGCCGCGCTCATTGTCTTCTTCCTGCAATGAACCGGTATGAATTTGCAGCCATAAATTTACCTGATCCTTTGGTTGAGCATGCGGATAAATCATATATCGCAAGCCATTGTCCAGTTGCCCGGTAATTAACTTTTCATCCTGCGGTAAGGCGGCGGCAATCAGTCGCCCGGGGAGCAACAGAGTTGCCACTAACGTCAGTAAGAAACAGAGGTTTCTCATAATTATCTCCATGCGAAAACCGGGCAAATTTACCCGGTTAAGTAAAATCCGAACTATTAAAATTTCATGCTGACATCAAGCCAGAAAGTACGGCCACTGGCGTAGGTCGCCACACCGGTATTCGTTGTATCAACCGCGGTTTTGCTATCCAGTACATTGAGAATATCGGCACTGATCGTCAGGTTTTGTTGTTTCAGAAATTGTGGCGTCCAGGACAAGCGGGTGTCCCAGGTCAAGCTGCTATCCAGTTTTTCGTCAACATACTGCTTGTAATCTGAATATTCGCTGATGTATTGCGCATTCGTCTTACCCAGGATAATGCGAGCTTTACGCGCTTCTTGCCAGGCCAGCGTATTCGCCCACACCAACCCGCTCGGTTGATGCGTGAAATCCATGTTTAAGGAGATCTTTAATGGGTTATTAAAATCTGCCACTGGAACGCTATCGTAAGAGACCAGATTACCGTTATAAACCACCTGGTTATCACCGGTATTGCTTTCCTCATAACCATTGTTTAACGACAAGTTGCCCTTGCTCTTGATATAGCTAAAGACAATTTGCGGGTTAATATCTACCTGGCTGATATGCAGGGGTTCGGCCAGTTCAAAACTGAGGTTGAACGAATGCGTTTTAGTTTTGCCGTCGTTGTTATATTCAGTAATGGTGGTTTTAGTCGCGCTGTCGGTACGACTGCTTTTACTGATTTGATCATGCGCTTCACGATAAACATAGTTTGCACGCGCAATAACGTTCTTACCGATTTTCTGCTGCAACCCCATTGCCAGTTCATCGTTATAAGGCGTTTTCAAATCCTGATAACGCGTCAGGGTTTTATTGCCTGATACCGATTCCGTCCAGCTATTGCGGATATCACGTAATCCCATATCAAGAATATTCCCGCCATAGTAACGGTTATAACCGGCGGTAATCATTGAGGTTTGATCAGCAAAAATATCCCATTCCGTCATAAATCGCGGGGAGATATTGTGGTTTGACAGATAGTTGTCATAGTCATACCGCACACCGGGCATTAACGACACATTCCGCCAGCTAATGCGATCCGCCATATACAGCGTGTAGTTGTCAATTCCCAGACTGCCTTTACCTTTATGGTAAATGGTATGGTTAGTTTTCTTTCCTGCAGCATTAATCACATAGGATTCAGACTGGTTATGGCGTTCAGTCCATGCATCGGAATAGATGTATTCCGCGCCGAAGTAGGGTTGATGCGAAACATCACCCACGGCGAATTTTTGCCAGTCCAGGCGTGTTTTGAAGGTGTAATTATCTACAGCCTGGGAAATGTGTCCTAATCCACCACGGGTGCAACGACCTGAAATATCACCATATGTACATGAAAGTTCGGTGTACCAGATGTCATGATCGTGACGGGTATAATCACTAATATGATCCCAACCAACGGTAGTACGTAGTTTGGCCCATGCGAGCTGCGTATCCATATCCCATGCCAGACCGTAGGATTTATTACCCATTTCGCGATCAGACTGCGGGAAGGTGCTGGTATTATAATCACGACTGGAGCCGGTATATTTTAAGGTAAAATCGTGGGTAAAGCGGTCGCTGGCAAACCAAGTAAATTTGCTCAATGCGGTATCGATAACGTTTTTATACTGTGCCCGACCGGCGACAATGCCGTCATTCGAAACATAATCCGCGCGGGTGATATCAGACTGGCGGCGCGATAAACCGGCGGTAACGCCAAAGTTATCAGCGAGTTCCTGATTAAACGACAAGGTATAAAAGTTCTTTTTAAAATCTGGAGAGTAATAAGTACTTCCTGAAGAACCTTGATTAAATGCGCTCTTGTTATTCTCATCGATATGCGATGTTAACCAGTCCGAACGCGTAGTGCGATAACCCAGTTTCACGCTGCTATCATCAGCGTTGAAGCGTTTGATCTTTGCATCAATTACCCCGCCATTGAAGCGACCGAATTCAACCGGCACAAAACTGTCATAAAGCGTCACATTGTCCAGTAAGCTGACATCAAGATAATAGCCCTGTGACATCCCGCTAATATTGGTTGCACTACTGGCATCGGACTCATTCGCTGGGTTCAGGTTATTAGTTGCACTAATACCATCAATCAAATAGGCATTCTGGTAGGGCGACGCACCGTGAATAGAGATTTTCTCCGGGCGAATATCTCCCTGGTTCAATGAGGTACTTTGCGTTGAATCCATGCGCACCGCAGGGTTGGTTCTCAGCAGATCGCTGATATTGCCATTCCCGGTCGGTAAACGCTCGATGCTTTCACTGGTGTAATGCGTGTTGCCGTTTACGGGTACAGGGACAGGAGCATAGACCGTCATCTCTTCAAAAACATGCATGTACATGTTTTTGTCATCGACGGCCTGCGCTACATCAGCGCCACATAAAATGACGCCAGGAATAAGAACTCGCTTCATTTATTTATATCTCCGTACAGCAGGGCTTTTATTGTTTTTATATAACCGCGCTAATGTCACAAATATCATCAGCCAGGTTCCAGACACCGGGTTGATGTGTAACCATAATGACGCCGCTTGTGGGTAGTTTTTCACGCACTAAACGCAGTAAGCGGATAGCCTCTTGTTCCTCAAGATGAGAGGTAGTTTCGTCAAGAAATATCCATTTCGGACGTCGTAAAATTAATCGTGCCAGGGCGATACGTTGTTTTTCGCCGCTGGAAAGAATATCGCCCCAGCGATCGTGGTCATGAATACGCGCAGCCAATTTCCCCAGACCAACCTGATGCAGTACTTCGCTCAACGATTTATCGTCTACGGACAGGGGAAGTGCTTTACAAATTATCTCTTTCAGTAAGCCGGTTTTGATTAACGGTGTTTGTGACACATACCAACTGTCAGCAGGAGAAGAAATATCACCTTTAAACCACGGCCAGCAGTGGGATAATGTTTTAAGCAGTGTGGTTTTTCCCGCACCAGAGTAACCTTTCAGTAATAGCCATTTGCCTGGCGAAACATGAAAGTTCAGGTTCTCTAATATGATCTTATTATCAGGAGTACGAATACTCGCGTCAGCCACTTGTACCGCATGTTGGCAATTTTTAGGCTTATTCGTAGGGCGCTGTTCGGTGAGTTGATGGAACTCATACAAACGATCGATAACCGCAGCCAGTTCAGCAAGTTCGTCATATTTATAAATAAACCAGCTTAAATTGTTCGATACCAGCATAAATGCCTGGCGCGATTTCATCAGTCCGCCCAGATTGATCTGTCCGCTAATAAACTGCGGCAATAACAGAAAGTAGGGAAGAACGCTAAGCGAGCGCGAATAAATATTCTGCCAGTAATCAAGCCACCGCTGACGATTCATTAAACGATGCCAGTTCTCTTTAATGGTATGAAAATTGTCGCTTAACTCCTGGCGTTGTAGAGACTCAGCATTGCTTAGCGCAATCAGTTCTGCCTGCTTATTATGCTGCACAAGATTAGTTCGAAATGTCGCTTCGCTACGTTGTTTTTCCACATTAAGCGGACGAATACGTTTACCAACCTTATGGGTAAATAAAGTTCCACCGATCACAATGAGCACAACGGTATAGACCATATACCCCTGGATATTCCATTCTGTTCCACCAACAGTGAATGAGAGCGTACCCGCGCTTTGCCAAAGAATAACGGTAAAGGTGATCAACATGCTAAGTGACTGGATGAAGCCAAATGAAAGGCTGAGCGTTTTACTGATCAGTAAGAGAATGTCCTCAGCGATACGTTGGTCAGGGTTATCTGTATTTTTATGCTCACCGTAGATCTGCGTGAAGTAGTAGTTTTTATCTGCAAACCAGCGATTAAGGTAGTAATCTGTTAACCATTCGCGCCAGCGAATAGTCAGTAGTTTAATTAGCCATGTTTTGTTTACGGATATTAATACAAAGATCCCCAGCAGGGCAGGGAACCAAAGGACAAGCTGCCAAAGCTTATCGGTTTCTTTCTGGCTTAGCGCATTGAAAAAATCATTATTCCAGTCGTTTAACCAGACCTGAATTTTAACCACGCCAAGGATCATGGCGAGGATAATAATGATTAACAACACTGAAGTTTTATTATTCTTACGCAGCCAAAATGGCTTCAGCAGACAGAGATACTTTGCTATCAACATACAAAACGTAATGGGAATGGTTATCATTAGCGAAAATTGATTGTGCCATCCAATGATTATCTATGGCAATGATTTACTGATGAAATTTATTTAAGTATCATTTAACAATATGAAATATAAAGAAATATTTCATTTTCAGTGGTTATGGTTATGCTATTGATAATCAAGGGTATTGCTAATGCCCTGACGCATGCCGCGTAAGCCAGAATTTTCGCAAGGGAAGATGATGATGACGAAACACCCAACAGGAATTTATGTCGGGTGCTTTGTTAAGGTCATAAGACGGAGGCTAAGACTGGAGCAAAGAAGGAGCGTTATTAATTATTCTCCATTTGTTTTGCAACATCCATAATGTGGTAAAGCGGTACTCTGTTCTTGGCTAACTCCACCATGGCGTTCATATAAGGTACCATGGTTGAAAAAAGGATTTTATAACCTTCGCAAAAATAGGAAATAGTCTCATTGTTTACTTTAGTAATACGATGCTTAGGGCAACCACCATTGCAGATAGGTTTATATACACATTGCTGACATTTCGCTGAAATCCGTTTTTTTTGCGCTGTCAGTTGTACACTGTTCATCGTTTTGAGTTCCGATTTATTAATGTTTCCAATTTTGTACTGTGGATAGACAAAATGGTCGCATTCGTAAATGTCTCCATTACTTTCAACAACCAGATTATCCTTGCAGGACTCCTGGAAAATACAACTGGTATGCCCATTCCCCAAAAAACGGCTGACAAAGCTTTCAAACTGACGGATGAAAATTTCACCCACATCGTTTTTAACCCATTGCATAAAAATGGTTGACATAAACTTGCCATAAGCCGTGGGAGGCACAGAAAAATCAATGATACGGAATGTATTCTCAGTATGACCACTGAAATCAATATTCGGCGTCCCGGTTTCGAGCAATTCGATAAATTGCATATGTTTACTGCCGATAGATTTTAAAAAATGATAAACCTCAAGAGGGTAATGGACATTAATGTTATTAATAACGGTTAACGTATTAAACTCTATTTGATATGATTTCAGACGCTCGATGGCTGCTATCACTTTTGCAAAAGTACCGTTACCTGAATTACTGCGTCTGTAACGGTCATGTAGCTCTTGGGGGCCATCGATCGAGATACCAACCAGAAACTCATGTTCTTTGAGAAAGGCACACCATTCATTATTCAATAAAATGCCATTCGTTTGTAATGCATTAAAAATACGTTTTTGGCCTGCATAGCGTTGTTGATAGTGAATAACTTTACGGAAAAAATCCAGGCCAGCCAGAGTGGGTTCACCCCCTTGCCAGGTAAAATAGACCTGATTGCCAGACGCTGCGATATATTGTTTGATGAACTCTTTCAGAGTGCTGTCATCCATCCATTTTTCATGAGTAAACTGCGACTCTTTTTCAAGGTAAAAACAGTAATCACATTTGAGATTACATTGAAAACTGGAGGGCTTGGCTGTAACGTGCATCGCTATCTCGCTCAATAAGGCGGCGGAAAAATCCGCCGCATGAAGGTTTAGTTATTTCGCTTCGCTTAGTGCTTTCTTGATATTGTTAAACTTCTCCTGATTTACCTCGCTAAGCGGTGGCTGGCTGCTGTCGATAAACTCTCTTACCACGCCTTGCATCTCTTTAACGACCTGCGGATTGGCGGCGGCAATGTTATCTTTTTGCTGTAGATCCGTCAGTTTGTAGAGACCTAACTGATTGTTTTCTACTGTATAGACAAGCGAATAATCGTTATTTCTCACCGTATAAGAGAATTGGCTTAAGTCCTCGGTGTTGGGGTTATGCGGGTAATCGTCTGACTGATGGCGGACAAATTTGTGGTAATTATCCCAGAAGGGAATATTTTCTTCATCAAACCAGTGAGAATAAGAGGTTATCCAGGTCAGATTTTTATGTGGCTCGCCTTGTTTCTTATCCTGCAACCACGGCAGCAAGGAAACGCCATCCAGCTTTAGGTCTTTTGGAATGCTGATATCGGCTGCATCAAGAGCTGTCGGGTAGAAATCCATTGCGGAAATCAGCTTGTCATAATTACCGGGTTGAAGTTTTCCTTTCCACCACATAAACATTGGGGTGTGAGTACCGCCAGGATAGGTCTGACTCTTATAGCCTTTTTGCGCCCCGTTCAGCGGCAGAGGACCATCGATAACCGCACCATTATCGGAGGTAAAGAGAATAATAGTATTGTCATACTGTCCGTTTTTCTTCAGTTGTTCGAGAATGCGTTTTACACCCTGATCAACAGAATAAACGGAAGCGTAGTAGTTATCTGCTGTTTGACTACCGGTATTAAATTGCTTCTGATATTGCTCCGGTGCAGGATTATCATTTGGCAGATGCGGAGCATTATAAGCCAGGTAAAGCATAAAAGGCTGGTCAAGTGTTTTGGCACGATCAACAACGCCAATTGCCTCATCGGTTAACTGATCGCTGATATAACCTTTTGCGGGGACGCGTTCACGGTTTTTGAACAGTGAAGGGGAGTTGTAATATGCCGTTCCTGCAGCGTGGAATCCCATAAAGTAATCAAAGCCACGGTTTTGCGGTTGCCATTCTTCCGCAGAATAGGTGGTGAAGTTGTCATGATAGTCACGCGTTTGTTTATCTTCCGGTACCGGCACATTACTGATTTTTGACAAGTGCCATTTACCTACTGCTGCAGTGTAATAACCATGATTCTGGAATAATTCAGGCAGGAAAGTTTCTGTTAGCGGAATACCATCCTGAGCATCGGTATTGGAATAGACACCAAAGCGGGCGGGCGCTCGACCGGTCATTATTGCGGCGCGGGAGGGGCCGGAAACACCGTGCGCCACATAGCCGTTAGTAAAACGTACGCCTTCATCCATTAATGACAGGAGCGTCGGCGTTGATTTTTGCGCAGCTTCAATGGCTTTATCTATCCCTATTTTGTAGGTATCGACAACTTCACGATTTTCCATTGTTTTTGGGTCAAAAGATCCCTTATCAAAAGGAAGTTGTCCATAACCAAGATCATCCATAGTCAGTACGATAATATTTGGCTTTCCCTTGGTACTGTATTCAGTCGGCGTAAAGTCTGAGAAAGCAACGTTTGTTTTGGTTGCTTTCAGCTTTACATCATCTGCCGCATGAGCAGCAAATGCAGCCATACCAGATGCCAGTATCAAAGATATCGAGGTACTTACGACACTTTTCTTTAATGCAGACTTCATAAATGTTCCTCTTCTTATTGTACTTAATTCCAAAGTAATTTTACGAAGAGAAATAAGTGGATGTAAGTGAAGTTAGTCACATAAAGAGATAGCAGATTAAGCTAAAAAAAGAGAAATAACAGTCCATAAACTGTTGACATTACTTTCTATTCTACTAAGTAATTTCTCGCAGATAAACAACTAATCTATTGATATTTAATAAATTATTGTATTTTACTGACAAAATTCCGAATTGAGATCATAAATAATCATGCAACAGGTTATGCAAATGCATAAATATGTGATGAATGTCACTTATTTATTTCAATAATATATCGCCTAAAAACAACGCGGGGCAGGGAATGGCTGCCCCATTTTAATTTCTACGTAACGTGCGTGGTTGACTACTCGTTAGCAAATAATCAAATAGCTAAAGCACTCATCGTGTTATCCGTGTTCATACCCGTGTGCCTTTGACAACGGTACTCCTTAGAAACTCTCTTCGGACTGTTGCCGAAATGTTTGCGGAACGCATAAATAAAATAAGATGTACTCGCATAACCACATTGTTCGGCAATTTTATTGACTGAACCTTCTACGCGTATCAAATTTTTTGCGTGCTGCATTCTGGCATCTAAAAGAATCTGTGAGAATGTCGTTTGCTCTTGCTTTAGTTTTTTCTTCAACAGGCTTTCACTAATGTACAGGCAGTCACAAATATCTTTCAGCTTCCATGGGTGCGCCAGCTTCATGTTGACAATATTTCTCACTTTCCCGGAAACGGATAGCACACCGTTAGTTAATAGTGTAATGAAACCTTTGCATGTGGCAAAAATAGACAGGCAAGAAAAAAGCAAAAGTTCTGAAAAGTTATGATGATTGCGTTCTTCCGAGTTGAGATAAGCAATCATTTCATTAAGCAATCCAGTCGGTACATTTGAAGCACGTAAAAACTTCGCAGGAACAGGCATCGTCACTGTCTGGATGTTAGTGCATTGTAGATATTTTTTAATGGTGTTTTCATTAAATCCGATTTCTTTGAAATGCCGCTCATAAGGTTCAAAATGCGTACGAACAGCGTTATCTACCATCAGGATCTCGCCGTCAGAGAAGGCGTAATCTTTATCTAAAATGTTAGCGTTGAAGGCATGATGAATAAATATAACAGAACAAACGAGCGACATTTTATCTCCTTAAAATAATAAAGTTTTTATCGATAATTTTTTAACATTTCATATTTATAATTTGCTGTTTATTTTCAGTCTTGCAAACTATTGATAATGAAATGTGTAAGATCTCTTGCAATGCGACCCATTTCTGAAATACCCAGCTGATCAATTGCCGAAAAAATGGCTATCAACGTAAGTGTCAGTAATAAGACAACCACAATTACAGACATGATTTCTTTATAGTTGTCTCTTTGCGTGATTTTGTTTTTCACTGTGGTCGCATGCATTTCAAATATGTTAATTTAGCGGATAACGTTAAAAATCGTTAATCAGTATGCTTAATATAACAGGCTGGAGAAAAGAGGAAATAGGACTGGCACTTCAGTACTGAGCGGAGTTTCTTACAGCTGTAGGCAGAAGTTTATATCTTATAGGATGTGGTTTAATTTAATCCATGTGAGCAAATTGCGCGATAATAGTCAATGAGGAATTCTTCTGCTGTGCGGATGACAGCAGAAGAAATGAGAAGAGGCATTAATTTGATGGTTCTAATTCAACCGGAATACTTTTATAGCCTGGAATGCCACTTAATGGATCGTGGTTATCAAGTGTTAGCATGTGATTCGATTCTGGAAAATAGGTCACCAGTGAGCGGTCAGCCATAGGGTAAATGACCACTTTTAATCTATCCATGCGGCGTGAGCTTCGCTTACCGTCTGGCGTAAGCGCAATAAGATTAACTCTTTCGCCGTTTTTTACACGGCAAATTTTAGCTTGTTTAGCACTCATAAAGACCACATCTCGTTGACCGAATACCCCTCGATAGCGATCATCCATACCATAAATCGTCGTGTTGTACTGATCGTGACTGCGTACTGTCGCCATGACTAGCTTACTGTTAAACGCTGAAGAGGGATCTTCTAACAGCCCTTTACTGGTAATGAAATTAGCCTTACCTGACGACGTCCTCCAGCGCCTTTCAGCAGCTGCGTTTATCAGGTGAAAACCTCCAGGATGTCGGATGCGCTGGTTATAGTCGGCGAACTCTGGCAGTACAGCTTCAATGTCATTGCGAATGCGATCATAATCTTCCACCAGATACTCCCAGGCTACCACGCTCTGGGGGAGTGCTGCCTGCGCGATTCCCGCAACCACTGCACACTCTGATTTCAGCATTACACCGGCGGGTTTTAACACGCCACGCGAGGCATGAATCATCGACATTGAATCCTCAACGGTTACCGCCTGCGCACCGCTTTTTTGCATGTCAATCTCGCTGCGTCCCAGAACCGGCAGAATATAGCTATGCCGTGCGGTCAGCAGATGAGAGCGGTTAAGCTTAGTGGCAACGTGTACCGCCAGATCTAATTGCGTTAACGGTACAGCGCTCGCTTCCCGATCTGGCATTGCCAGTGCAAAGTTGCCCCCCATGCAGATCAATGCGCGAGCCTGCCCCGTACATATTGCTTGCATGCTGGCAATTGCAGCATGTCCAGGTGCATGAGGTGGGGTGAAACCATAGCGCTCACCCAGGCGAGCCAGAAACTCTGCAGACGGTTTCTCGGTGATACCGACGGTTCGGTCGCCCTGTACATTAGAGTGACCTCGTAGTGGGCAGATACCCGCACCAGGCTTGCCAATGTTACCTTTCATCAACAGCAGATTGACCAGTTGCTGTACATTCTGGGTACCATGTTCGTGCTGAGTGATCCCCATTCCGTAACAGATAATGGTTCGTTCGGCAGCGGCATATGCATCAGCCAGTTCGGCGATTTGAGTCTGACTTAATCCAGAAATACGTTCGATATCTTTCCACTCGGAATTGAGCACGTCACGGCGTAGCTCGTCAAAGCCGACGGTATGCGTTTGAATAAATTCGTCATCCAGCAATGAGGGCCGACCTGCGGCGCTTGCAGCATCATCGCGCTCAATTAACAGGCGCATCATCCCCTTGAGCAACGCCATATCACCACCAATGCGCACGTTGTAGTAGGCACTGGCCAACGGAGTCTCAGAGTTCGTCAGCATTTCAAACGGGTTTTGCGGTGCGGTAAATCGCTCCAGGCCACGTTCCTGTAGAGGATTGATGGCGATCATTTTCGCTCCCCGTTTCACTAAAGCGCGCAACGAAGTCAACATGCGAGGGTGGTTTGTACCAGGGTTATGCCCAATGCAAATGACTAAATCGCATTTCTCAAAGTCTTCCAGCAACACGGTCCCTTTACCTACACCGATACTCGCTGCCAAACCCACACTGGTCGGTTCATGGCACATGTTGGAGCAGTCGGGGAAGTTATTGCTCCCGTATTCACGGGCAAAAAGCTGATAAAGAAAGGCAGCTTCATTGGAAGTGCGGCCCGAAGTATAGAATTCAACCTGATTGGGATCACTATAGCTTTGAAGGCGTGCGCCAATTTCGTCGAAAGCTTGTTGCCAGCTTAATGGCTTGTAACAGTCGCTGACGGCATCATATTTCAAAGGCTGGGTGAGACGCCCCGCAGCCTCAAGCTCGTGATCTCCCCAGGTAAGTAATGATTGAACCGTATTCTCAGCAAAGAAAGAGGCATTTACCTGCTTATCCGTGACTTCCCAGGCGATTGCTTTTGCGCCGTTTTCACAAATGTCGAATGACGCACTGTGCTTAGGATCTGGCCATGCACAACCCGGACAGTCAAAGCCCTCTGGCTTATTCATGTCAAACATGGCAATAACATCCTGGCGTATATCCATCTGCTTACGTACTGCATTCGCTACGGATTTAACAGCACCCCAACCACCGGCAGCTCCCTGGTAGGATTCAATTTTTTTCTTCATCTGCTTATCCTGTGTGGAAATGAATTATTAGGATTTGTAATAGCGATGATGCACAGTATATATAATAGGTTTATCATCAACCTGGATATATAAGAGTAGGGGACTACTCTCTTTCTATTTTTAATCTATTATCGTTAAATAATGGAATGGTATAAATACGATAAGTTAAGCATCATCTCTCATAGTGTTTAAATTAACATGTTTTTCAATATAAAAAATAAGACTCTGGCTTCAATTGTGCGCGGATTTTCTTACAAGTGTAGGATAATAGCCTTCACAAAATAATTATCCGCACAATTTTCGTGAATGGAACGCATAGACTAATGTCAAAATCACAATTATTCATAGATAAAAGTGACACCAATGACTGACTGGACGGTTCCGGCTGAAACTTTGTTTCCTGTTTGTCCATAGGTTGCGCTTAAACCCAGAGGTACTTTGCTCTTATTTACTGTTCCGAGGGAAACATTTTCTCCCGTAGCCAGTATTTTTCCATTACGCATCAGAGAGACACCCACTCCCGATGCTTTTGTTGCATCTGGTGCTGTGTTAGCAAACACTTGTCTGGCACTGTCAGTGGTAGCACCCGAAAGATAAAATGAGAGCTTTTGTTCACTTGAGCAATATACGCCAAGGGGGATTTCTGCGCTTCCAGGAAAGTCCGGGAGATTCACGTTGACATTACGACTATCAACGGTGCAACCGCCTGTTGGCATAACAACACTGTTATTTGAAATAATATTCCACGTAAAATTACGTGGATTTCCGCTTCCTAACGTGGCAATTTTGTACATATGAATACGGGCAATAACTTCCCCTGCTTTTATGACAACTCCACCGGCCGCTCCGACTGGGGTAATATAGAGTTTTAACGGTAATGGCATCGGTGTCTTATCACCAATATCCAATACGTTGGTATTTGTCGTCAACGGGAAGGGGTAGGTCACATTATTCCAGTACAGTGATCCTTTATATGACTGTAGGGAGCCTGCGAAAGCTGAGCCTTGTACCAGGTTTATATGATCGGTGTCGTACCAGCCGCCGTAATCATTCCAGCAACTTATATGCTGAGACAAGTCTACAACCAGATTCTGGCCCGGTTGTATTACAGGGTCGAGATTAACATAAACAGAGGTTGTACCTGCTCCAATACTTGACCCGCCATCGACATTACAACTGAAGGCAAAAACTTTGCCTGCCATTAATAGAAGATAAATACCGAACAGAAGCTTCATACTTATTGTTTTACCCATGATATATCCTAAGGTTAAAAAATTGATTTAAAAAGGAGGCTAAGAAAATCGAATCGACGTTATTGCCAGGTGTAGATCACATTGATTAGCGCCTCGATCGTTCCCTGGTTTGCGTTTCCATTCACCGTGATAGCTCTTGCCTTAAGTGGAAACTGTGCATTACGAGTGATCTCATCAACAATAACCGTTTTGCTATCGCCATTTTTTAACGTCGCATCCTGGTCATCCCTTAGCTCTATCTGAATATTTTCGGCAGTACCTTCATTTTTGTAATAACCCGTATTGTCAGTTGAACCTGTCACGATTGCCGTCACTGCACTTGTTTCAACCGGACAATCGGTTAATGACAAAGTAATATTGTGCCAGCCTGATGCAGAACCAGGTTGTTGCAGATTGCGTGTATAAAGATCCCCGAGATTAACGTTAGCTTCTTTGGTTTGAATAGTGCAGGGTTTAGCGACTACCCGACCATTAACAGTGATAGTGACATCGGCGGCCTGGAGAGTTGCTGTGAATAACGCGCAAAACGTAGCTAACAGGAACCTCTTGTGAAGTCTTTTCATATCTGACTCTGATTATTGAAATTCAAGGGTAAAGGTTGCCGAAGCCCTCACCAGTCCCGGATTGACGGACTTCTGAGTTGACTTCAGACGAGCGGAGTAAGGCAAAATATTGTTCTGTTCTGGTACCAGTGGGATCCACTGCATCCCGGCATGAAGGTCATTCAATTTCACCGGACGCATATTTCCGTCCAGTATTTCTATACCCAAACCGGAGGCCGTATTGCTTCCTTCATCCAGTTTCAACAGAGTATTATTTTCTGCATCCTCAATACCGTTAAATGCAACCCGAACCCCCGTTGTCCCTTTACTGCATTCACTTAACGTAATCTGAAAAGGGACGGCTGGACTTGTGCTACCGGTCGTTGGAAATTGTCTGGCACTGTTTTTTTGGAGATCTACGGTAAAATTAAGCGAATCCGATGAGACTGTGCAGCCATAATCGAGGACGCGCCCGCTAATTTTAATAACGCTATCTGCGGATAAAGCAGAATAGGTGGTTAATCCCAGACATAAACCGAGGAAAATAATGTTATTGTATTTCATAATCTATTGTTCCTTAGCGACAGATTGCTGTCTGCTGGTTCAGTAAGGTACCAGGAGAAACTTCAGGAAGCTTGTACTCGACAATACAGTTTGAGTTTTTATCTTTGCCCCATGAAACCTGTAATTTCCCTGACTGTGGAAGTCCAGTCAGATAAACCTGACCGTTTTCCGCGACAATGCTGCCATTTTTATTCTCTCCGTGTGTGACAATTGCACCGAATGGAACGCTCTTATTACCGTACTTCAACGTCATTAATACTTTCCCGCCGATTTGTGCATTAAATGTTGCTCTGGCAATAGCACCGTGAGTTGGGATGACAGTGACAACGGTTTCATCCAGTTCAACATTATCTGCAAGGGAATTCGCGTTAAGAGCGACACGATTTTCTCTATATTCTGTCGCAAATGGTAATATGGCATAGCCACGCCAGTCGGTATGAATACCGGTCTGGTTCTCTATTTTGACATTATCAGCGCCAGGAGCCTTAACCAGAACCATTGTGTCGCCCAGCGGCTGTCCAAAGGTGATGCCATCAGCATGAGCAATAATGCCACCACTCATTCCGTAATAAATCTGGCTGCTGTCACCACTCCGACTGTAACCGATATTCGTATTACCGTAAGCCCCACGATAATTAAGAGAACTGTAACCACTGGTGCCAGACGATGTATTACCCCCGTGGGTGTTACCGACCTGAACACTATAATTCAGGTTATTATCCGGCAGCAGAGTGCCATAAACTCCCGATAGATTGGTCATGCCGCCTTTCAAATCGTTTGACATACTGTAACTGGCGTTTGAATTACGAAATGCCGACTGACTGTCTGTACGCATCCAATGACTGAAGGGAACATTAAGCGTAAAAGCAAGTAAATGATCCCGATCGTTTTGCCATATATTATTGGAATAGCTGTAATTCAGCGAAGTCGTAATATCACTAAACGGCACATTTAATCCAAATGATATTTGCTGGTCGCTGCGTGACGTGTTCCAGTAACTTTGGCGACTGGCACTGAAAAATGTCGTACCGTAATTTCCAAGCTGCTGAGAGATGCTTATTTGTTCCTGACCACGCTTACTGTAGAACAGATTAAAATAATCAATAAATTGTGTCTTCTCATTGCTGTCTCCGGTAGGAGGCTTGACGGTGTAACCACTCATTCGACTGTAGGCACTGTCGGATAAGTTATAAAAACCTTGCGTAGAATAGCGATATCCTGCGACCTGGATATTGGTTCCCGTCTGGTAGAAGGATTTGCTGTAGACGGATTTAATCGATTGCCCGCTGTGACGGGTGCCATCTGCAAGTGTCGTATTGGCCTGCGTGATATCGAAAGAAAAGGCACCAAAAAGTCCTAAATCTTTACCAATACCAAGGTTGAAGGCCTGATAATCTTCTGCAATTTGCATTCCGCCATAAGGTGTCCAGTTTCCTTCCAGTCCATGCATCAAGCTACCTTGTATGAACTTGGGGGAGCTTTGCAGGTTATTTCCACTACGATATTCCCCCATGGCAAGCGCATAACGCGTATATCCAGCACGTTGGAGAACCGGAACAGACGAATAAGGAACATATAATGTCTGAATACTGCCGTCTGCCTCTTTTATGGTTACTTGCAGATCACCACCATTGGCCGCAGAGTTGATATCATCAATAGTAAAAGGGCCGGGTGGGACAGTAGTCTGATAAACATCGTATCCATTCTGTTTTACACTCACTTGTGCGGTGCCGCGGGCAATACCATGAATCACCGGAGCGAAACCATGTTGGCTATCGGGCAACATCGCTTCTGTTGAATTTATTTTGAGGCCACGAAAGTTTACACTATCAAAAATATCGCCATCGGTATAACTATCACCTACCGTTAAGCGTGAGCGTAAGGGAATAATGTCACGTTCAGCCGACGTATTGATATGCTGCCATTTATTGCTGTCAGATGAATTGCTACTCCCACTGTTATAACTCCACGTTGAGTTATCGCGCAGTCGCCAACTACCAATGTTGATGCCACTCTGTAAATTCAAATATGCATAGTTGGATTTTCCTGCATTATGGTTACTACGATTATTAATAGAATTACCATTAAAACTATAGTTTAGTAGCCCAGCATTTATTCCTTCTTCCCACAGATCCGGAGAAACATAGCCGCGAGCCATTCTGCCAACATAAATTTGCGGAACGGAGAGTGATAGATGTTGCTGACCAACATTAAACTCAGATGATGCGTCAGCCAAACGATCCCGAAGTGGTGTGCATGCGCTGTTGTCCGACACATGTTTTTCTGCCGAATGTTCCTTATTGTCTAATAATGCAGATTTTTTTATGCCAAGACTGACAAGAAGATCTGTACTCAGGCATGGGATGAGATCTGCGTTATTATCATCTGCAATAAAAGTAATATCCCGACTAGTCATAAATTCGTCGTTCAAATAAATGTCGACCCGATATGTACCAGGTGGTGCCTCGCGTCCCTTAGTAAAGGCGGATAAATCGACAGATTCAGCAAGATCATTGCTTAAAAACCGTGGATTAAAATAATACTCTGCGTCAACGGGAAATACCGCAGTTGCTAAGCCAAGGGCAATGGTAAGCCGTGCATCCGCGAATATTCCCGACTGAAATGGGATAAGCTTTCGTAACCGACAGCATAGGCTGCAGTGGTGACATCGTAATGTTCATTCAGCATCAGTCGCCTGGCTTCATTGAGGCTTAGCCATTTCCGATACCGGAGTGGACTCATTCCCGCAAGCTGTCTGAAATGTTGATGGAAAGAGGGGGTGTTCATTTGCACGCGGTTTGCCAGCCTGACTCTTCAACGCTGAGAAGATGCGGCAAACGGCAAACCTGCATACCAGCCAGCCTATATCCGGTATGCACAGGCCAATTATGAAAGAGGAGAGGCTTTATGTTCTGGAACCTTGAAGTAATAACGTCGACCGGAAAATCACTCTGCATCATCACTCAGATTCAATTTAACATAATATACATTATGCGCACCAACATAAACCAAGGGAGAATCCAGCCGTTGGCGGTCATGATTGTCCTGCTCATTAACAACGGCCACACCCCATATCTTACTTAATACCATTCTCGGCTTAACCGACGGTGCAACCTCAACACATTGGTTTCAACTGCCGTCACCACGTTCTCCGGAAAGTTTGAGATCGCTGATGTGTATTCCTGCACCACCCAATACCGGAAATGCTGAAATGATGTCGTAAAATGGCGTGAGTCGATAACTGCCGCCAGCCTGAATAAATACGGAGAAGTTTTTTGCATGGCCATCCGTTGCGCCAATCAACCACTGGAACACCTGAAACTTCATAAAATCATAGCGATCTTTCAGCGCCTCGCTGGACCCCATCAAAAAAGCCATGATCCGCGCGATGCCTGGGCCTCCATCTGATTCATATTTCACCGATGAAGGTAAACCGAATGTCTGACACATATCCTCCTGTGGCAAGCGAAGTAAAACCGTTCGCTCAGCATTCCAACGCCTGTCAAAACGTTCGACCGCTAACGCGCGCACATTTCCCGCTTTAATGATTTCTGCGTCCGGCACATTCAACCCAAGTTCTTTCGCCAGCAGCAGACAGTAATACTCATTATCAACGCTTTGGCTGAGATCGAGCGTCGCATTGGGCTGCCTGATTTCGCCAATCGGTAATTTAATGATGTGCGTCGTCGGCGTTATTCCTTTCGGAATGCACCAGTCATTGCCTATTCTGAGCAGCGCTGTCTTCTCCTGCGCGCCAGCAACCGAGATGCGAAAGTCATTTTCTTCTCTAATCATGCCCAGAGGGATATCTGCTTTATAAGCCGTTAATACTTCTTCAAGCCTGGCTTCAGTGAGCTGTTCCCATGCCATTATCGGGCGCGTTATGGTTTCATTTTCGGGTAATAACGTTACGGCACCAACGCTGTCTCGCCCTATTTCTGACAATAAATCAAACGGTTGTCTGGATTTAGCATGATAACGTTTAACGATCCGATCACGTACAATCGGGCTATCGGGTAACAGGTTATCGAAGAAGTTAAATACGGCATCAGAGGTGATATTCCCCCTCTGCAATGGCAGCGAAAGTGACAACGGTCTGGCATAACGGCTGGCTAACCACTCCGGTGCATACTTAAAGGTGTGCGCGCCATTGGCTAACTTCGTTAACTCGCCTACCCGCTGGTTGTTCATCCAAGTGACAAGTTTAGGCATTACCACTCCAGATCTTGCTGTTCTGTTGATTCTGGCGAGGCATTTTTCGTGTCGCATAGCGTCATTGAGAGTTCAAGCGACTGTAAAATCTTAAAAAAGGTCGTCAGCGTGGTATTGTCAGGGTTGTTTTCGAAATTGGAAATCGTCGCCTGCTTAATACCAATTTTTTTCGCCAGCTCGCTCTGCGTCCAGCCATTTTGCTGGCGAACCAGTTTCATTGCATTCGCCAATTGCGTTGGGCTATAGATCTTCTGAAAGCTCATCATGTCATACGTCCACAGCAAATTTATCCGCTTAAGGGGATATTATCAGTTTTATCCTTTAGTGAGGATAAGTCAATCTGGAAACACATCTTATCCGCTCTACGGGATAAACACTGTGATATCCGCGATCGCGGATAAAAAGGAGGATTTAAAAGTCGTTTGAAGTCGGCAATATTAAGCCGCATGCATCTTCGACATGCGGCTATTCCCTTGGGTATCGCCTTTTACGTTCATCTTATCGGTGGGCGAATTATCGCCGCCCAGCGTCGCGTTGAACGTCATCAGGCCATTGTTTCCGGTATAGTTACCGTTAACGGTCAGTACATTCCCCGGTTTCCCCCCTTCGCTGTTCATTTGAACCGTGCCACCATTCTCCAGGTTACCGCCGACAGTGGTTTTAGCGACACGCAGTGTCCCCCCTGGCATAACGTTCACATCACCTGCAGTGGTGACATTTCCCGACATCACACCGCTGTTATGGATATTAATGTGCTGACTTGCCATATTAATGGCAGAGTCGGAACCGAAAGCAATTTCACCACCCACGATATCCGTCGTACCCTTATACGCCGCGGAATCTTTGTTAAGCGTCAGGATCCCGGTACCCAGTTTTGTCACATCACCGCTACCGCTGATACTGTGCGTCATCACCCAGCTACGCTCAGTGGAGATGGTGAGCAGGCCATTATTGATAACGGAAGCATCACCCAGGTTTTTCTGCTCGTTGACGCTAAGCGCGCTGCCTGTATCAATGTTGAATTGCCCCACAAAGCGGCTATTATCGCCATCCAGCTCTACGTCTGTCCTGGCGGTTGCGCTCACGATACCCTTCCCGCTTATGCTATTACGCAGTTCGCCGGTCACGTTTTTTAGCGTTAACAGACCGTCATTGGCAATATTTCCTCTGCCTAACCCCTGCGTATTATCGAGGCTGACTTCCGCATTTGGGCTAATGCTGGTTAACGCATTGTAGCGTGCATTAAGCCCCTCGATAGCCAGTGTTCCCCCTGTAACATTCAGGTTTCCGCCACCTGTCAGTTCGCCCTGACTGATCCCACCTTTATTCACCGTCAGCGACCCCTCTTTAAACAAAACAGTCGAACCCATTTGCCCGGTGAATGTCTCTACCGTCTGGGTCGATCCATTAAGATCGACGATGGCCGCGTTGCTGATGTTCAGTTCCCGGGTGTTGCCCAGCGCGCCATCCGCATCGGTACGTAATGTCCCCATCTGAACGTAGGTTGCCCCCTGATAGTCGTTCTGACCGTTGGAAAGCGAAACCTGTCGTACCGTATTGATTGCCAGATCCCCTTCGCCACCGATTTTTGCCGACATATCGGCCGTTGCGCCATAAGCTCCGCCATGTTCGGCTAACGTCAGCTTTTGCCCACCATGGATGTTCAGCGCTTTCAGCCCATAGTTAACATACAAACCATCACCAGGTGCGGTCGTGAGGCGGAATCCATAATCACCCTCGGCGACCACTGTTCCGTTTTGTGCAATGTGTAACGTTTTGTCCGCTTTCACCTCGTCGCCCTGTAAATCACGTAACGTTAATGAGCCACCCGACCCAATAACCGTTTGCGCCTTCACCAGTTGAACGCCGACATGACTATCATCGTGTTCCAGCAAATTGAGCGTCGTCAGAGGGTTATTCGCCATGGGATCATTCCACGGTTTAGGCACGTCGATAAGCACGTCGCCCGTCCCGTTTACCTGATAGTTACGGCCTTTCCAGGTGTAGTCACCCGCGCCGACAACCAGCGTATCGACGCTGATATATCCCTCCGCAAGCGTCGCAGCAGGTATATCCGTATCGAACGTGAGCGTACCGCCATTCATGGCTAGTCCACCAATGGATTGCTCTCCCACTTTTACCGATGTGGTATTTTCACTGTCAGACTGCAGCATCGCGTCAGTAAGCGCAGCGGTGTTGTCGCGTTCCAGTGCGAAGGTACTGGCTTTCAGTTGGGCAACACCGGCGAATTCAGTCCCTGCTGCATGGGTAAAGCCAAACATTTTGTCGGAGGATGACAGCTGCACTCGCATCAAGCCATCGCCTTTGAGCGCATTGATCAGCGTGAATAGCAATTTCCCCTTGAATATAGTACTGGTGATGGAACGATGAATCTGCAAGCTGGCATTTAACAAGCCAGCTCTAAAAGAAGGGAAATGAGAATACCAATACTCAAAAACTAACAGCCACGGTCATCATGGTGTGGCTGTCAATGAAACTATAACCCAGGCGCTTTCCATAACGACGTCGTCAGTCCATGATCAACCAGCCCCAGCTGATCCTGATAAACTGCCTGCCACTTATCGCGTGAATCCTGATAAAGTTCATGCTTTTCCGGGTCTGGTGTGTGCGTCCGTTCCCAGCGAACCAGGCGTTCTCCGGTTTCTGCCATTGATGAAAAAATTCCGGCACCGACGCCAGCTGCAATGGCACATCCTAATGCGGTGGCTTCTTTGACTACCGGAATATTGACGGGTAATCCCGAGACATCAGCGAGAATTTGACTCCATAATTTCCCTTTTGAACCTCCGCCAGCAAAAACCAGCGAGGTGGGATGAATATTCGAGAAATCAGCAATTTGCTGTAAGTTACACGCTGATACAATCGCCGCATTTTCTTCCAGCGCACGGAACAATGTCGCTTTGTTACATTTATCCGGGTCAATGGACAAGTTAATAAAGGAAGGCGCAGCGTGATACCAGGTTTTAAAGCGCATTCTGTCGGAGAATATCGGCATTACGCCCCACGACCCAGGCGGCACCCGACTGGCCATCTCTTCCAGCAGCGTATAGGTGTCGATGCCTAAACGTTCGGCAATCAGTTTTTCTTCGGCACAGAAAGCATCGCGGAACCAGCGCATGGTTAGTCCGGTAAAAAAGCTTATAGATTCAGCTTGTACCATGCCAGGAATAACATGGGGATTAACGCGCACGTTCATTTCTGGGTCTGTCACCGGCGCGGCTAAGTTTACAACTTGCTGCCAGAATGTGCCGCCAAGAACCGCGGTTTGTGCCGGACGTACAACGCCTAACCCCAGGCAACCAAGCTGCACGTCACCTCCTCCAACGACCACCGGAGTGCCCGCCTTCAGACCGCAGAGTTCTGCCGCGTGTGAACTTACCACGCCCAGCAATGTGCCGGTTTCTTTGACAGGAGAAAGAATATCGGCCCGCAGTCCGGCCATATCCAGCAATGCAGGTTTCCAGTCACGGGTGGTTAGATCAAGAAGTCCCGTGGTGCCAGCGTTAGAGGGATCCACCGCCAGTTCGCCGCTGAGCATATAGGCCAGCCAGTCGCTGATCATGGTGATGGTTGATGCCTGACGGTAGATATCAGAACGATGGTGCGCCAGCCAAAGTAATCTGGGGATGGCGCTTAAAGCCAGCGTTTGCCCGGTCGTTCGATAAACTTTGTTTTCAAAGGTATTGTTGTGCAGTTCTTTAAGTTCGCTAACTTCGCGCGCCGCTCTGGCATCCACATTGGCGCAGGCCCAGATCGGTGTTCCCTCATTGTTATATAAAACAATACCTTCGCGCATCGAACATGCCGAAACGGCAGCGATATACTCCGGGGCTATGCCGGCGTTGTGCAGCGCCTGGCGCATACACTCACACGCCAGTTGCCAGTTTTTGTTGAGATCAAATTCCATAGAACCAGGAACGTCCGGTACTGCCAGGTGCCGCCACTCCGCCTGTCCCACGGCTATTTGATTGCCTTCCAGGTCGAATATCACAGCCCGAATACTTCCGGTACCTGCATCCAGCGCCATCAGGTAGTACTTTGATTCAGAAGGGGTAAAGAGTCGAGCCATTAGATTATCCTCGGCTTATGCGTTCTGTCTGTTCCTCTGTACGTTCTCCATCATTCCCGGTAATAAGGTCATGCAAATTTAACTACGTAAAATCGCCGCTGCTGTATCCTGATCGGTAACCAGTGCGTTGATATAACCGCCTTTCATTGCAGCGGCAATGGCTTCGGCTTTATTTTCTCCCCCTGCCACGCCAACCCGGACGGGTATGGTCTTCAGCGCGCTTAAAGGTAAGCCAATCAGTTCGTTATGTATTTTGATATCCGTGACAACGTCACCTTTTGCATCAAAAAAGTAGCCTAAAATGTCGCCAACCGCCCCTTTTCGACCAATCATTAACTGTTCGCCCTGGCTGATATAGCCGGAGCGAATGATTGTTGCGTCGTCTTGTTGACTCACAGCCCCAATGCCGACAATCGCCACATCCGCTGCTTGCGCGGCTAGCAGAACATCTTTGACGCAATTTTCATTTTTTAGCGTACGGGCAATGTCAGCGGAGGATGCCCGCAACGGAGCCGGAATAATATTCACGCTGCACTCCGCGTTAAGCTGCCCGATACCCGTCATATAAGAACCGACTCCACCGGAGAGCGTGACCAGGCGAATTTGCTGTGACGAAATAAAACCACTTAAGCGTTGCAGCGTATTCATGGTTGCCTCGCCAAAACCAATCGCCAGCATCTGTTGTGGTTGAAGTAAACTCATCAACATATGCGCCGCGCCTATCCCCAGTCGCCCGCCGACATCAGCATCCGCAAGCCCTGGGATCACCCGGACATGTTGCAGCGAAAACTGACGACGTAATTGTGTTTCATATTCCAGACAGCCTTCAAAGCGTGAATTAATCTGTACGCGAATAATGCCGGATTGATGCCCTTTCTCCAGTAATCGCGACACTTTCAAACGGGTCAGGCCGAGACGATCGCTGATCTCACTCTGGGTCAGCCCGTCGTGGTAGTAAAACCACGCAATCCGCGCGACCTGTTCTTCTTCACACATTCCCTGTTCTGAAATTACCGAATCGTTGATTGTCATAATTCATTCTTCACTTTGAACATACTTAAATCTTTAATGCAATTGTTCAGTTCTTGCGCATTTATATCTGTGATGGCAACCACAGTTTGACTCTATGAGCATGAACAAACGCAACCGTGAAAATCAAAATAGCATAAATTGTGATCTATTCGTCGGAAATATGTGCAATGTCCACCTAAGGTTATGAACAAATTAAAAGCAGAAATACATTTGTTCAAAACTCACCTGCAAAACTGAACGGGGGAAATATGCAAACGAGTGATACCCGCGCGTTACCGCTACTTTGCGCCCGCTCGGTTTATAAACAGTATTCAGGGGTTAATGTCCTGAAAGGCATCGATTTTACGTTGCATCAGGGGGAGGTCCACGCACTGCTCGGCGGCAATGGTGCCGGTAAATCGACGTTAATGAAGATTATTGCCGGTATTACCCCTGCTGATAGCGGTACGCTGGAGATTGGGGGCAACAACTACACCAGATTAACGCCAGTTCATGCTCATCAGCTGGGCATTTATCTCGTTCCCCAGGAACCGCTGCTTTTTCCAAGCCTGTCGATAAAAGAAAACATCCTGTTTGGTCTGGCAAAAAACAACTCTCCATACAGAAAATGAATAACTTGCTGGTGGCGCTGGGCTGCCAGTTTGATCTGCATAGTCTGGCAGGATCGCTGGATGTCGCCGATCGCCAAATGGTGGAAATCCTCCGTGGGCTGATGCGCGACTCGCAGATTCTGATCCTCGATGAACCTACCGCCTCGCTTACCCCTGCGGAAACCGAACGCTTGTTTAGTCGCTTGCAAGAGCTGCTTGCTACTGGCGTGGGTATTGTTTTTATCTCGCATAAGCTGCCGGAAATTCGCCAGATTGCCGATCGGATTAGCGTGATGCGCGACGGAACCATCGCCTTAAGCGGCAAAACCAGCGAACTGTCTACCGACGACATTATTCAGGCCATCACGCCAGCGCTACGGGAAAAATCGCTCTCTGCCAGCCAAAAATTATGGCTGGAATTACCTGGCAACCGCCCACAACATGCCGCCGGAACGCCGGTGCTGACACTGGAAAATCTGACCGGCGAAGGTTTCAGGAATGTCAGCCTGACGCTCAATGCCGGAGAAATTCTGGGCCTGGCTGGACTGGTGGGAGCCGGACGCACAGAACTGGCCGAGACGCTCTATGGTCTGCGTACTTTGCGTGGCGGACGCATTATGCTGAATGGTAAAGATATCAATAGATTATCCACCGGAGAACGTTTACTGCGCGGTCTGGTTTATCTGCCGGAAGATCGCCAGTCATCCGGACTTAATCTCGATGCTTCACTGGCGTGGAACGTCTGCGTCCTTACTCATAACCTTCGTGGATTCTGGGCGAAAACCGCGAAAGATAATGCCACCCTGGAACGATATCGCCGGGCGCTGAATATTAAATTTAACCAACCGGAACAAGCTGCGCGGACCTTATCCGGCGGCAACCAGCAAAAAATCCTGATTGCCAAATGTCTGGAAGCTTCGCCGCAAGTTTTGATTGTCGATGAGCCGACGCGCGGCGTGGATGTCTCGGCGCGTAATGATATCTACCAACTGTTGCGCAGCATCGCCGCACAAAATGTGGCTGTGCTGCTTATCTCCTCTGATCTGGAAGAGATCGAACTGATGGCAGATCGCGTGTATGTGATGCATCAGGGCGAAATTGCCCACTCTGCACTGACCGGACGCGATATTAATGTCGAGACCATTATGCGCGTTGCCTTCGGAGATAGTCAGCGTCAGGAGGCGTCATGCTGAAATTTATTCAGAACAACCGTGAAATCACGGCACTGCTGGCGGTGGTGCTGCTGTTTGTATTACCCGGTTTTCTCGACCGTCAGTATTTAAGTGTGCAAACGCTGACCATGGTTTATAGCAGCGCGCAAATCCTGATCCTGCTGGCAATGGGCGCGACGCTGGTAATGCTTACGCGCAATATTGATGTTTCAGTGGGTTCGATTACCGGAATGTGCGCGGTGCTGTTGGGGATGTTACTGAACGCGGGGTATTCACTACCTGTTGCTTGTGTCGCGACTTTACTGCTTGGTTTGCTCGCGGGATTTTTCAACGGTGTCCTGGTCGCGTGGCTAAAGATCCCTGCCATTGTTGCCACCCTTGGCACGTTAGGGTTGTACAGAGGCATCATGTTGCTGTGGACTGGCGGTAAATGGATTGAGGGATTACCCGCCGAACTGAAACAACTCTCCGCCCCGCTGCTGTTTGGCGTTTCCGCGATTGGTTGGTTGACGATAATTCTGGTGGCATTTATGGCCTGGCTGCTGGCAAAGACGGCGTTTGGACGCAGTTTTTATGTCACGGGCGATAATTTACAGGGCGCTCGTCAACTGGGCGTTCGTACGGAAGCCATTCGCATTGTGGCATTTTCGTTGAACGGCTGCATGGCGGCACTGGCGGGAATTGTGTTTGCTTCGCAGATTGGTTTTATCCCCAACCAGACCGGTACCGGGCTGGAGATGAAAGCAATTGCAGCCTGCGTGCTGGGCGGCATTAGTTTGCTCGGCGGTTCCGGCGCGATCATCGGTGCGGTACTCGGCGCATGGTTCCTGACGCAGATCGATAGTGTACTGGTGCTGTTGCGCATTCCGGCATGGTGGAATGATTTTATCGCGGGCATGGTTCTGCTGGCGGTGCTGGTGTTTGATGGACGCCTGCGTTGTGCGCTGGAACGTAATCTGCGGCGGCAAAAATATGCCCGCTTTATGATGCCACCGCCATCCGTTAAACCCGCTTCGTCAGGTAAAAAACGGGAGGCCGCGTAATGCGTATTCGCTACGGTTGGGAACTGGCTCTTGCCGCACTGCTCGTTATTGAGATTGTTGCATTTGGTGCAATTAACCCGCGGATGTTAGATCTCAATATGTTGCTGTTCAGCACCAGTGACTTTATCTGCATTGGCATTGTCGCCCTACCGCTGACGATGGTGATTGTCAGTGGCGGGATCGATATTTCGTTTGGTTCGACCATCGGCCTCTGCGCCATTGCATTGGGCGTACTGTTTCAAAGTGGTGTGCCGATGCCGCTGGCGATTCTTCTGACCTTACTGCTCGGCGCATTGTGCGGGCTGATCAACGCCGGATTAATTATCTATACCAAAGTTAACCCGCTGGTGATTACGCTTGGCACGCTGTATCTGTTTGCCGGAAGCGCCCTGCTGCTTTCCGGGATGGCCGGAGCGACGGGGTACGAAGGTATTGGTGGATTCCCGATGGCGTTTACAGATTTCGCTAACCTGGATGTGCTGGGGCTCCCCGTTCCGCTGATTATCTTCCTGATATGTCTCCTCGTTTTCTGGCTCTGGCTGCATAAAACCCATGCCGGACGTAACGTGTTTTTAATTGGGCAAAGCCCGCGTGTGGCGGTTTATAGCGCGATTCCAGTTAACCGCACCTTGTGTGCGCTCTATGCCATGACGGGGCTGGCGTCTGCGGTCGCCGCTGTGCTGCTGGTATCGTATTTTGGTTCAGCACGTTCCGATCTCGGTGCGTCGTTTCTGATGCCCGCCATCACCGCCGTAGTGCTCGGCGGTGCCAATATTTATGGTGGTTCTGGTTCCATTATCGGCACCGCCATAGCGGTTTTATTAGTGGGATATTTGCAACAAGGTTTGCAAATGGCAGGAGTGCCAAATCAGGTGTCCAGCGCCCTTTCCGGTGCGCTACTTATCGTCGTTGTCGTAGGTCGTTCCGTTAGCCTGCATCGCCAGCAAATTAAAGAGTGGCTGGCGCGTCGGGCCAATAACCCATTGCCATAAAGGATATCTTCATGACACTTCATCGCTTTAAGAAAATCGCCTTACTTAGCGCGCTTGGCATTGCCGTAATCTCTATGAATGTGCAGGCGGCAGAGCGTATTGCATTTATTCCCAAACTGGTTGGCGTGGGATTTTTTACCAGCGGTGGCAACGGCGCACAACAAGCGGGTAAAGAGTTGGGCGTTGATGTGACCTACGACGGGCCGACAGAACCCAGTGTTTCTGGTCAGGTACAGTTGATTAATAACTTCGTCAATCAGGGGTATAACGCCATTATCGTTTCTGCGGTTTCGCCTGATGGCTTGTGTCCGGCACTGAAACGCGCCATGCAACGTGGTGTGAGAGTGCTGACCTGGGACTCTGATACTAAACCGGAGTGCCGCTCTTACTACATTAATCAGGGAACGCCCGCCCAGTTGGGAGGTATGTTGGTGGATATGGCGGCGCGTCAGGTGAATAAAGACAAAGCCAAAGTCGCGTTTTTCTACTCAAGCCCCACCGTTACGGACCAAAACCAGTGGGTGAAAGAAGCGAAAGCGAAAATCGCCAAAGAGCATCCAGGCTGGGAAATTGTCACTACGCAGTTTGGCTATAACGATGCCACTAAATCGTTACAAACCGCAGAAGGAATATTAAAAGCCTATAGCGATCTCGACGCCATTATCGCCCCCGATGCCAATGCCCTGCCCGCTGCCGCACAAGCCGCAGAAAACCTGAAAAATGACAAAGTTGCGATTGTCGGATTCAGTACGCCAAACGTGATGCGTCCATATGTGGAACGCGGCACGGTGAAAGAATTTGGCCTGTGGGATGTGGTTCAGCAAGGCAAAATATCAGTTTATGTCGCGGATGCATTATTGAAAAAAGGATCAATGAAAACGGGCGACAAGCTGGATATCCAGGGCGTAGGTCAGGTGGAAGTCTCGCCAAACAGCGTTCAGGGCTATGACTACGAAGCTGATGGTAATGGCATCGTACTGTTACCGGAGCGCGTGATATTCAACAAAGAGAATATCGGCAAATACGATTTCTGATGTGCATTACTTAACCGGAGTACGTTATGGCAGATTTAGATGATATTAAAGATGGTAAAGATTTTCGTACCGATCAACCGCAACAAAATATCCCTTTTACCCTGAAAGGTTGCGGTGCACTGGATTGGGGAATGCAGTCACGCTTATCGCGGATATTTAATCCGAAAACGGGTAAAACCGTGATGCTGGCCTTTGATCATGGTTATTTTCAGGGGCCGACTACCGGACTTGAACGCATTGATATAAATATCGCCCCGCTGTTTGAACATGCCGATGTATTAATGTGTACGCGCGGCATTTTGCGCAGCGTAGTCCCCCCTGCGACCAATAAGCCGGTGGTACTGCGGGCGTCAGGTGCGAACTCTATTCTGGCGGAGTTAAGTAATGAAGCCGTGGCGTTATCGATGGATGATGCCGTGCGCCTGAACAGTTGCGCGGTGGCGGCGCAGGTTTATATCGGCAGCGAATATGAACATCAGTCGATCAAAAATATTATTCAGCTGGTCGATGCCGGAATGAAAGCGGGAATACCGACCATGGCCGTGACTGGTGTGGGCAAAGATATGGTGCGCGATCAGCGTTATTTCTCGCTCGCGACTCGAATCGCCGCTGAAATGGGGGCGCAGATTATCAAAACTTATTATGTCGATAAAGGTTTTGAACGGATTGTTGCCGGATGTCCGGTACCCATTGTTATTGCTGGCGGTAAAAAGTTACCGGAGCGCGAGGCGCTTGAAATGTGCTGGCAGGCTATCGATCAGGGCGCTTCTGGTGTGGATATGGGGCGTAATATTTTCCAGTCTGACCATCCGGTGGCGATGATGAAAGCCGTACAGGCGGTGGTACACCATAACGAAACGGCTGATCGGGCATATGAACTCTATCTGAGTGAAAAACAGTAACTGCGGATTTAAGGAGAAGAATTATGCACGTCACACTGGTTGAAATTAACGTTCATGAAGACAAGGTTGACGAGTTTATCGAAGTTTTTCGCCAGAACCACCTGGGCTCTGTACAGGAAGAAGGCAATTTGCGCTTCGATGTCTTACAGGACCCGGAAGTGAATTCGCGCTTTTATATCTACGAAGCCTATAAAGATGAAGACGCAGTGGCATTCCATAAAACCACGCCCCACTACAAAACCTGTGTCGCGAAACTGGAATCTTTAATGACCGGGCCGCGTAAAAAACGTCTGTTCAATGGGTTGATGCCGTGAGGCGAATTTATCAGTTTTATCTACAATTGGGGTAACGCGCTGACGGGAGTAAATAAATGTCTGACTGGAACCCCTCTTTATATCTGCACTTTGCCGCTGAACGATCGCGTCCGGCGGTGGAGCTGCTTGCCAGAGTGCCGCTGGAGAATATCAAATACGTTGCCGATCTTGGCTGTGGCCCAGGTAACAGCACCACCCTGCTGCATCAACGTTGGCCTGCGGCCAGGATAACAGGCATCGACTCGTCTCCGGCGATGATTGCTGAAGCGCGCAGTACTTTGCCAGACTGCCAGTTCGTGGAAGCAGACATCCGCAACTGGCAACCGGAACAGGCACTCGATCTGATTTTTGCTAATGCCTCACTGCAATGGCTGCCCGACCACTACGAATTGTTCCCTCATCTGGTTTCTTTACTTAATTCGCATGGTGTGTTGGCAGTACAGATGCCAGATAACTGGCTAGAGCCAACCCATGTGCTCATGCGCGAAGTCGCCTGGGAACAAAATTATCCGGATCGCGGGCGTGAGCCGCTGGCTGGCGTTCATGCTTACTACGATATTCTGAGTGAAGCCGGATGTGAGGTCGATATCTGGCGAACCACTTACTATCACCAGATGCCGTCGCACCAGTCGATTATCGATTGGGTGACCGCCACTGGATTACGTCCGTGGTTACAGGATCTGACCGAGAGCGAACAGCAGCATTTTCTTACGCGCTACCATCAGATGCTGGAAGAGCAATATCCCCTCCAGGAGAACGGACAGATATTGCTGGCATTTCCGCGTCTGTTTATTGTTGCCCGCCGTACGGAGTAATTATCACGTCAGCTGGTAATGGCGATCGGGAAGAATTTTCGCTGGAATTTCTGCTTCATCGTTCATCTGTAACAGGTCAATTTCAATAGCGTTGCAGATGGCATCCAGCGGTAAGTCATTGTTTTCAGTACCGAAGGGATCTTCCAGTTCTTCCGCCAGACAATCCAGCGAAATAAAAGTGTAGGAAATCAGCACAGAGATAAAAGGCGTCATGTAATGCAGGTCCACGACCAGCGCAAACGGCAGCATGATACAAAACAGATACACGGTGCGATGCAAAATCAGGGTGTAGGCAAAGGGAATTGGCGTATAGGCAATGCGCTCGCATCCTGCCAGGACCACTGAAATATCATTAAGCCGATCGTTGAGGCTAATAAACAGGATATCTGAAAGTTGTCCATTGCGTCGCTGAACCGCCAACCACTCCCCCATTATTAACAAGATGCGGTTAGCTGGAGAGTTAGAAGCCAGTACACGCTGAAGATCTTCAGTCTTGAGATAATGAGCCAGCACTTCCGCCTGTGGCTGTTTGCGTAATGTCATGCGTAAACAGTGGGCGAAGGCGATTTGCAGCCGGGCAAACTCCCTTACACTTGCCGAATCCGGCAATGTCGTTTTTACCTCGCGCAGTAACGACCGCGAGGCAATCATCAACTGCCCCCAAAGTTTTCGCGCTTCAACGTAACGGGCGTAACCGGCATTATTACGAAAACCAAGAAAAATGGCGATGGCGACACCGAGAATGCTGAACGGTGCGAGGGTGAATTTAATGCCCAAATGCGTGTACCAGGGCAGCATGAAAATAACAGCGATAGAAAAGAGAAAATTGAGTAGTAAGCGCGAGGATATCTTGGATAATACTGAACCGTGCCAGACAAAAATACGGCGCAGCCAGTGTTGTTGTGGACGAACAATCATGGTTATCTTCAGGCGTGGAAAAGTCGCCCTATTAAACGTGATTACGATCACATTCTCAAGACACTACTTACAAATTACCTACAAGCTTACAACATTAACAGGTGCTGCATGTGGCACCTGTTAATGATAAAGGCGCATAGGATGTTGTAACTAATATAGTGAAATAAGAAACCCGGTCGAAACCGGGTTCAGAGTATTAGCACAACGGACGTACAGCTTCGCGCATTCCTTTTTTGAGAATCGCATCCAGGTCATTAGCCACCTGCTCGACCAGACCAGGCACTTGCGTCAGGTCCTGCTCCCAGTGGTCTTTTTCTGCCAACACAATCGCTACCAGTTCCTGGATACCGATAACACGGTCACGATGCTGGCTCCAGAGTTGCTGATAACGTTCCAGCCAGTGTGCATCGTCCTGTACCGGATATGTTTCTCCATTACGCTCACCGCGATAAAACGCAATCAATGCCGCTAATGCGAAAGTCAGGCGCGCCGGAAGTGTGCCGTTTGCCTTCTGCCCTGCCAGCAGCTGCGGCAGGATGCGTGTGCGGAACTTGGTCATACCGTTGAGCGCGATAGACAGCAGTTGATGCTTGATGTACGGGTTACGGAAACGTCCGGTGACTGCACTGGCGAAAGACTCCAGCTCATCGCGTGGCAAATCCAGTACCGGAATAATCTCTTCGTAGATGGCTTTTTCAACGAATGCGCAAATTTCAGCATCGTTCATCGCTTCACCTACGGTATCCAGCCCTGCCTGGAACGCCACCGGCACCAGCGCGGTGTGCGCACCGTTGAGGATTGCCACTTTGCGCTCTTTATACGGTTTAATATCGTCAACAATCAGCACGTTGAGTGGATATTTGTCCAGACGCAGCTCGGTCGCTAAGGATTTCGGCCCCTGAATCACAAACAGGTAAAAGTGTTCAGCGGTGTCGAGGAAACCATCGTGATAACCCAGTTCTTCTTCCAGTTTAGCCACTTCATCGCGCGGATAACCGGTAACGATACGGTCCACCAGCGTAGAACAGAAGCTGTTAGCCTGATCCAGCCATTGAATAAATGCTTCTGGCAGTGCCCACTCTTGCGCATAGCGCAGCACCAGTTCACGCAACGCGTCGCCATTGTAGTCGATCAACTCACACGGGATGATGATCCAACCTTTATCCAGCGCACCGTTGAAATGGCTAAAACGTTCGAACAGCAGACGGGTCAGTTTTGCCGGATAACTTACCGCTGGCGCGTCATCGAATTTATCGCCCGCATGGTAGCTGATACCCGCTTCGGTGGTGTTAGAGAAAACAAAGCGCATTTCCGGGTTGTGCGCCAGTTTCAGGAATTCATCGTATTCACTGTAGACGCTGATTTCACGATTAACCGAGCGAATCAGACGCGCGTCGCTGACCGCTTCACCCTTCTCATTCAGGCCACGGATAATGGTGGTGTACAGACCATCCTGTGTGCTCAGTGACGGTGGGAATGAAGTTTCAATCGGACGAACAACGACCACGCCAGAATTCAGATCGGTGTGCTCATTCAGGAGATCGATTTGCCAGTCAACAAAGGCGCGCAGGAAGTTACCTTCACCAAACTGAATGATACGTTCTGGATACTGTGCACCGGGAAAATCGCGACGATTTAGTGTTTTCACAATGGGTTCCCTTCTGATTAGTCATACAACCTGTTTGAATTGGTACGACAGGTTAGCAAACTTTAATACACCGAACCCCTGTTTTGATCAACTCCTGATGATTAATGAGCAGTTTTATGAGAAAAGTGTGGCGCGGATCATGGTTTTATCGAGGAACTACGCCTTTTATTCGCTCAATAAAGTGGTAGAACACATTCCGTTAAAATCGCTGTGAATGAATAAAGATGTCAGACAACTTCCTCACCGTAACGCATAGTGCTGGTACGGTTGCGCCCATCTTTCTTCGAGCGATACAGACATGTATCGGCTTCGACCATCAATTTATTAAAGTCATCGGTCAGCGTTCGGTACGATGCGCAACCACTACCGACGCCAATACTTACCGTGAGATAAAGCGTTTTTTGTTGCCAGGTGAACGGTTGCAGTTCAACGCCTTTACGGATTTTTTCCGCCATTAGCAGACCATCGACAGGATTCACCGATGGCACTGCAACAGCAAATTCTTCGCCGCCCATTCGCGCCACCAGCCCCTTATCACCGACAATCTTCTGAATATGCTGGGCAAACACGCTTAACACTTTATCGCCACATTCATGTCCATAGTTATCGTTAATGCTTTTGAAATAGTCGATATCAAGCAGCATGACAGTCAGATGTTGTGTCTGTTTCAGCGATGGACTTTTCAGCGCCTCATAAAGACCGGACCGTGAGTAAACCTGAGTCAGAAAATCAAAGTCGGCTCGCAGCGCAACTTGCTTCATTAGCGAATTGATCGCTGCCACGCTAAAAGAAACCATAATTGGGCATATCGCCATCGTAGCAATACCGAGACGTGCGGAGAACATTTGCGGAATGGAGAACGGCGAACCGACCGAGATATCAATCACCGAATTTGCCACCAGTACGATTTCCACCGCACCGGTGACAAAGGTCAACAGACATGTTACCTGCGGCGTATAGCGCACGGCACACCAGATTAATGCAGGCAGCGGGAACGCCAGACTCCCCGCTCCGCCAATGACTACCGAGGCAATAACCGACACAATACGCGATGGCGGGCATCATCTGTTCTGCTTTAAAGCGCGGCAGCACTCCCGGAATAGCCAACGTCAGCATACAAGGCACGATCAACACGCCCGTTGAGAATTGCTCACTGAACCAGTCCGCAAGCAAAGGCCAGAAATCCAGACTATCAATACTGACCGAACCAATCGCCCCGACAATAGCGCATAATAATGCGGCAATCAGACAGTAATTAAATAGCCGTAAGGCACTTACTGGCTCATACTTATTTTTTCCCAGACGCTTATCCCGCGCGACCAGTAAGGCGACGGTAACAATAAACATCATATTGGAGAAATTGATAGCCAGTGAAACCAGCCCCCATTCGGTGGTTATGGCATCATAAACCAGCATCGCCACATAACTGATCGCATAGTAATGCAGTCGATTAAGCCAGACATAGCGGGCAAACACCCCCGCCATTACGCCATTCAGCGGCCAGAAAAGAGAAAGTTCGTGAACCAGCCGTAACTCTGCACCAATAAAATAGAACAGCGTGGTTAGCACAAAAATAGCGATGCTATTACGTAGCAGATGACCTTCCTGGAACAAACGGAAAGTTGAAATGGGCTGTACATGCATTAATTATCTGTCCATACAATTGCGGGTGGCAATTATCTCAACGCAATAAGTAAATTCTTAGAAAGGATAGCATGTTCGCTGACAACGGCGGCAACTAAAGATATCCTGGGAATGCTATTTTATCGATTTCCGTAATTATCATGGCTGATTCATCTGTATAACCAGCCAGTGGTAGATTACCGTCACAATATAACGTTGTTGCTCCTCACTTAACGCTTCCCCCTGAGGAATGTTATGCCACTTAGCCAGACAACCGCGACAACAGGTCGCGGTGGCGTGTTGAGCGATAAAAACCGGATGCCCGCGCATGGGGGTTTGCTTACCGTCGTTAGCCGGTAATGCCGGAGCAAGACGTTTAGCGACAAAATCCGCCGCATGTTGTTCAATGACTGGCGCGCCTTTCTCCAGACAATACTGACGCTCTTTCACACCCAAACGAAAGCGAGAGCGAAATTTTGAACGGGATAAACGCACGAAGAGTGGATCGAGAGACTGCATTAATAAACTGAACGCCCTAATTGTTTCGTCAATTGTTCAAGGACGGCAATGCCCGCAAGCGAGTTACCGGCATCATCCAGTTCCGGACTCCAGACTGCGATGGCCATTTCATGCGGAACAATCGCCACAATACCGCCACCAACGCCAGATTTTGCCGGTAGTCCCACCCGCCAGGCAAACTCCCCCGCGTTCTGGTACATACCGCTGGTCGCCATCAGCGCGTTAATTTGCCGCGCCTGCATTGGCGTCACCACAGGTTCATCAATATGAATAGCTTTCCCCTGATTCGCCAGAAAGACAAACGTCCGGGCCAGCTCTACACAGCTCATTTTCAGAGCGCAGTAATGAAAGTAGTTTTGCAGAACGGTTGTCACGTCATGATGGAAATTGCCAAACGACTTCATCAGCCAGGCGATAGCCGCATTTCGCGCGGAATGTTCAAATTCGGAACGCGCTACCACCGTATCGTAGGAAATATCAGACACACCACTTAAGCCGCGCACGACTTCCAGCATACGTTGCCGAGGTGCGCTTAATCGCCCTTGCAACATATCGCAGACCACCAGCGCACCGGCATTAATAAACGGATTACGCGGAATACCCTGCTCCATTTCCAGTTGCACTAAAGAATTGAATGGTGATCCAGACGGATCTTTGCCGACGCGTTGCCAGATTTCCTCTTCGGAGTAATGACGCATGGCGACAACGAGACTCAGCACTTTGGAAATAGACTGAATGGAAAAACGTTCTTGCGCGTCTCCGGCCTGAAAAAGCTGTCCGTCAACGGTACAGATAGCAATCCCCAATCGGGAACCGTCTACCGTAGCCAGCGCCGGAATATAATCCGCGACTTTACCCTGACCAATGAGCGGCCGCACTTGCCGCAAGATGTTTTCTAAAATTGCATTATCCATGGCGACTGCCACTTTCTACTCCTGGACCGCAGGTCTGAAAAGACCTGCGAGTATATCAGAGCTGAATATATAGCGTCAGACCCGGTCTTTCCACACCGTCTGGATATTACAGAATTCGTGTAAGCCAAAATGGGAAAGCTCACGCCCAAAGCCACTCTTCTTCACGCCACCAAAGGCGACTCGCGCATCGCTGGCACAATAACCATTGATAAACACCCCACCGCATTCCAGACGTGCCGCCATCTGTCTGGCCTGTGTTTCGTCGGTGGTGAAAATGGTCGCTGAAAGGCCGAACTCACTATCATTAGCCAGTTCCAGCGCATGTTCTGCATCTTTCGCAATGGTGATTGCCGCAACGGGGCCAAACATTTCTTCCCGAAACGCGGTCATTTCTGGGGTAACATTCGCCAGAACCGTTGGCGGATAGTAGTTACCTGCCCCAGCAATCTTTTCCCCTCCCAGTAACAAACGCGCACCCTGCGCCAGTGTTTTTTCCACCTGATGATGCAGCTCATCACGTAAATCAAAACGAGCCATTGGTCCGAGAGCGTTCTCTTCATCACGGGGATCGCCCATTTTCAAGGCTGCCGCAGCTGCCACAAAACGTTCGGTAAATGCCGAAGCAATTCCCTCTTCGATGATAAAGCGTTTTGCCGCTGCACAAACCTGTCCGGTATTCTGATAACGTCCGGCTACCGCCGCTTTCACCGCCAGTTCCAGATCGGCATCGTTAAGCACAATAAACGGATCCGAACCACCCAGTTCCAGTACGCATTTTTTCAGTGCCGCTCCAGCCTGTGCGCCAATAGCCGCTCCAGCACGAACACTTCCGGTCACTGTGACAGCAGCAATGCGCGAGTCTTTAATCATCAGACTGACACCGTCGTTGTCGGCATTCAGCCAGCCATATACGCCTTGTGGGATACCCGCATCTTTAAACACCTGGGCAATGAGCTGTGCACAGCCCATCACATTCGGCGCATGTTTAAGTAAGTAGCCGTTACCAGCAAGAATGATGGGAACAGCGCCACGCATCACCTGCCATAACGGAAAATTCCACGGCATAATCGCCAGAATCGTCCCCAACGGTCGATACTCAATAACCGCCTGCTGATTTTCCACCAGCGTAGGTTCCGCCTTCAGCATTGCCGGCCCATGTTCTGCATACCAGTCACACAAATTCGCCGATTTCGCCACTTCAGCGCGCGCCTGGTTGATTGGTTTGCCCATTTCACGGGTGATCATTTGCGCCATTTCTTCGCTACGGGCGCGCAGAGCCTTACCGATATCACGCAGTTTTTCAGCACGATAATCTATATTTGTCTCGCGCCAGTCGCGAAAGCCTGCTGCCGCCAGCTGAAGTGCGTTTTCGATATCGTCAACACCAGCCCACGGCAGCACAGAAAGTTGTTCACCGGTGGCAGGATTTATCGAAATTGCATGAGTTGCCGGAGTAATGGTCATCGGGGTATCTCCTTTATGAGTCATGGTATGAAGATACGCAGATTTACTCTTGCTTTAAAATGAATAATATTAAGCCACTTATTCACGAATCGAGAATGTTATGGATCTGACCCAACTGGAGATGTTCAACGCGGTTGCCGAAGCTGGCAGCATTACCCAGGCTGCAGCAAAAGTGCATCGCGTGCCGTCGAATCTCACTACCCGTCTACGTCAGCTGGAAACAGAACTGGGGGTTGATCTGTTTATTCGCGAGAATCAGCGTTTACGTCTCTCGCCTGCCGGGCATAACTTTTTACGCTATAGCCAACAAATTCTCGCATTAGTGGATGAAGCGCGGAGCATTGTCGCTGGCGATGAGCCGCAAGGTTTATTTTCTCTTGGTTCGCTGGAAAGCACCGCTGCAGTGCGCATTCCGGCCATGCTGGCGGAATTTAACCGTCGTTATCCCAAAATTCAGTTTTCACTTTCCACCGGCCCTTCCGGCACTATGCTGGAAGGGGTGCTGGAGGGAAAACTGAATGCGGCGTTTATTGATGGGCCCATTAACCATACTGCCATTGACGGGATACCGGTGTACCGCGAGGAGCTGATGATTGTCACGCCACAAGGACATGCGCCAGTAACCCGTGCCAGTCAGGTTAATGGCAGTAACATTTATGCCTTCCGCGCCAATTGTTCGTATCGTCGCCACTTCGAGAGCTGGTTTCATGCTGACGGTGCCGCTCCGGGAACTATTCACGAGATGGAGTCGTATCACGGGATGTTGGCCTGTGTGGTCGCAGGAGCAGGCATTGCGCTTATTCCACGCTCAATGCTGGAAAGTATGCCGGGGCATCACCAGGTTGAAGCGTGGCCGTTAGCTGAGCAATGGCGTTGGTTAACAACCTGGCTGGTCTGGCGTCGCGGTGCGAAAACGCGTCCGCTTGAGGCATTTATTCAACTACTGGATGTGTCTGACTCGGCAAAACAGAGTTAGTAATGAGCTATTTTTGATAGTTCTTGCGGCTAATATGCTCTATATAGTGATGCTCCGATGACTTATGACTATATGGGGCAAATATGGTTACGCCAGTAAGCATCAGCAATTTCATCTCACTTCCTGATGATTTTCCCGTTCGTAATATTGCACCTCAGGTAAAAGAAGAACAGGCCCCCTTCCTGATCGTCATTAAAATGTGATGTTAACAACTCTCTGATGCGTGACAGAACAACCGTCAGAGAGATGGAAATGCGATCCAGATCACAAATGCATTGTATTCACATCATTAACCGTTTTAAGATCATTTCATCACTTTTTCGCAACTCACCCGATAATCTGTTATGACAACAAACACTGTTTCCCGCAAAGTAGCGTGGCTACGGGTCGTTACGCTGGCAGTCGCCGCCTTCATCTTCAACACCACCGAATTTGTCCCAGTTGGCCTGCTCTCTGACATTGCGCAGAGTTTTCACATGCAAACCGCTCAGGTCGGCATTATGTTGACCATTTACGCATGGGTAGTAGCGCTAATGTCATTGCCTTTTATGTTAATGACCAGCCAGGTTGAACGGCGCAAATTACTGATCTGCCTGTTTGTGGTGTTTATTGCCAGCCACGTACTGTCGTTTTTATCGTGGAGTTTTACCGTTCTGGTGATCAGTCGCATTGGTGTGGCTTTTGCACATGCGATTTTCTGGTCGATTACGGCGTCTCTGGCGATCCGTATGGCTCCGGCCGGGAAGCGAGCACAGGCATTGAGTTTAATTGCCACCGGTACTGCACTGGCGATGGTCTTAGGTTTACCTCTCGGGCGCATTGTGGGGCAGTATTTCGGTTGGCGAATGACCTTCTTCGCGATTGGTATCGGGGCGCTTATCACCCTTTTGTGCCTGATTAAGTTACTTCCCTTACTGCCCAGTGAGCATTCCGGTTCGCTGAAAAGCCTCCCGCTATTATTCCGCCGCCCGGCATTGATGAGCATTTATTTGTTAACTGTGGTGGTTGTCACCGCCCATTACACGGCATACAGCTATATCGAGCCTTTTGTGCAAAACATTGCGGGATTCAGCGCCAACTTTGCCACGGCATTACTGTTATTACTCGGTGGTGCGGGCATTATTGGCAGCGTGATTTTCGGTAAACTGGGTAATCAGTATGCGTCTGCGTTGGTGAGTACGGCGATTGCGTTGTTGCTGGTGTGCCTGGCACTGCTGCTACCTGCGGCGAACAGTGAAATACACCTCGGGGTGCTGAGTATTTTCTGGGGGATAGCGATGATGATCATCGGGCTTGGTATGCAGGTTAAAGTGCTGGCGTTGGCACCAGATGCTACCGACGTCGCGATGGCGCTATTCTCCGGGATATTTAATATTGGAATCGGCGCGGGTGCGTTGGTAGGTAATCAGGTCAGTCTGCACTGGTCAATGTCGATGATTGGTTATGTGGGCGCGGTGCCTGCCTTTGCCGCGTTAATATGGTCAATCATCATTTTCCGCCGCTGGCCAGTGACACTCGAAGAACAGACGCAATAGTTGAAAGGCCCATTTGGGCCTTTTTTAGTGGTACGTTTTAATGATTTCCAGGATGCCGTTAATAATAAACTGCACCCCCATACATACCAGCAGGAATCCCATCAGACGGGAGATCGCTTCAATGCCCCCCTTACCCACCAGCCGCATAATTGCGCCAGAGCTGCGTAGACTTCCCCACAAAATAACCGCCACCAGGAAAAAGATCAGCGGCGGCGCAACCATCAGTACCCAATCAGCAAAGGTTGAACTCTGACGCACTGTGGACGCCGAGCTAATAATCATCGCTATGGTTCCCGGACCGGCGGTACTTGGCATTGCCAGTGGTACAAAAGCAATATTGGCGCTGGGTTCATCTTCCAGCTCTTCCGACTTGCTTTTCGCTTCCGGTGAATCAATCGCTTTCTGTTGCGGAAAGAGCATCCGAAAACCGATAAACGCGACGATTAAGCCGCCTGCAATTCGCAGACCGGGAATCGAAATGCCAAATGTATCCATCACCAGTTGCCCGGCGTAATACGCCACCATCATGATGGCAAATACGTACACCGAGGCCATCAACGACTGACGATTACGTTCAGCACTGTTCATGTTGCCTGCCAGGCCAAGAAATAACGCGACAGTTGTTAATGGGTTAGCTAACGGCAGTAACACCACCAGCCCCAGGCCTATTGCTTTAAACAAATCTAACATTGGTGGTTGTTATCCTGTGTATCTGGTTTATCAGCGAAAAGTATAAGGGGTAAACAACGATAAAGTGTCACTCTTTAGCTAACCTTGCATCGCATTGACCAAAACTTGAACCGATTTAGCAAAACGTGGCATCGGTCAATTCATTCATTTGACTTATACTTGCCTGGGCAATATTATCCCTTGCAACTAATTACTTGCCAGGGCAACTAATGTGAAAAGTACCAGCGATCTGTTCAATGAAATTATTCCATTGGGTCGCTTAATCCATATGGTTAATCAGAAGAAAGATCGCCTGCTTAACGAGTATCTGTCTCCGCTGGATATTACCGCGGCACAGTTTAAGGTGCTCTGCTCTATCCGCTGCGCGGCGTGTATTACTCCGGTTGAACTGAAAAAGGTATTGTCGGTCGACCTGGGGGCGCTGACCCGTATGCTGGATCGCCTGGTCTGTAAAGGCTGGGTGGAAAGGTTGCCGAACCCGAATGACAAGCGCGGCGTACTGGTAAAACTTACCACCAGCGGCGCGGCAATATGTGAACAATGCCATCAATTAGTTGGCCAGGACCTGCATCAAGAATTAACAAAAAACCTGACGGCGGACGAAGTGGCAACACTTGAGCATTTGCTTAAGAAAGTCCTGCCGTAAACAAAAAAAGAGGTATGACGATGTCCAGACGCAATACTGACGCTATTACCATTCATAGCATTTTGGACTGGATCGAGGACAACCTGGAATCGCCACTGTCACTGGAGAAAGTGTCAGAGCGTTCGGGTTACTCTAAATGGCACCTGCAACGGATGTTTAAAAAAGAAACCGGTCATTCATTAGGCCAATACATCCGCAGCCGTAAGATGACGGAAATCGCGCAAAAGCTGAAGGAAAGTAACGAGCCGATACTCTATCTGGCAGAACGATATGGCTTCGAGTCGCAACAAACTCTGACCCGAACCTTCAAAAATTACTTTGATGTTCCGCCGCATAAATACCGGATGACCAATATGCAGGGCGAATCGCGCTTTTTACATCCATTAAATCATTACAACAGCTAGTTGATAACGTGACAACGTCACTGAGGCAATCATGAAACCACTTTTATCCGCAATAGCACCTGCGTTTATTCTCTTTTCCACGCAGGGCATTGCGGAACAAACCACGCAGCAGGTTGTTACTTCCTGTGCCAATGTCGTGGTTGTTCCCCCATCGCAGGAACAACCACCGTTTGATTTAAATCACATGGGTACTGGCAGTGATAAGTCGGATGCGCTCGGCGTGCCCTATTATAATCAACACGCTATGTAGTTTGTTCTGGCCCCGACATCTCGGGGCTTATTAACTTCCCACTTTTACCGCTTTACGCCACCGCAAGCCAAATACATTGATATACAGCCCGGTCATAATGAGCACCGCACCGAAAAATTGTAGACCCGTTAAGCGTTCATCCAACAATAGTGCCGCACTTGCCAGTCCTACTACGGGCACCAGTAACGATAACGGTGCAACCCGCCAGGTTTCATAGCGTCCCAGTAACGTCCCCCAGATCCCATAACCAACAATTGTCGCCACAAACGCCAGATACATCAGAGACAAGATGGTGGTCATATCGATAGTAACCAGACTGTGAATCATGGTTGCGGAACCATCGAGAATCAGCGAGGCAACAAAGAAGGGAATGATTGGGATTAAAGCGCTCCAGATTACCAGCGACATCACCGCCGGACGCGTTGAGTGCGACATGATCTTTTTATTGAAGATGTTGCCACACGCCCAACTAAATGCTGCCGCCAGGGTCAACATAAAGCCGAGCATCGCCACATGCTGACCGTTCAGACTATCTTCGATTAACACAAGTACGCCAAAAATCGCTAAGGCGATCCCCGCCAATTGTTTGCCATGCAGTCGCTCACCGAAAGTAAACGCGCCAAGCACGATAGTAAAAAACGCCTGTGCCTGTAACACCAGCGAAGCCAGTCCAGCAGGCATACCGAAGTTAATGGCACAAAAAAGAAAAGCAAACTGCGCAAAACTGATGGTTAATCCATACCCCAGCAGCAAATTCAGTGGTACTTTCGGTCGTGCGACAAAAAAGATAGCCGGAAAAGCAACCAGCATAAAGCGCAAACCGGCCAACATCAGCGGTGGCATGTTATGAAGCCCCACTTTGATGACCACAAAATTTAGCCCCCATACGACCACTACCAGTAGCGCCAACACCCCATCTTTTCGCGACATTCTACCGCCTCTGAATTTCATCTTTTGTAAGCAATCAACTTAGCTGAATTTACTTTTCTTTAACAGTTGATTCGTTAGTCGGCGATTACGACGGCATTAATGCGCAAATAAGTCGCTATACTTCGGATTTTTGCCATGCTATTTCTTTACATCTCTAAAACAAAACATAACGAAACGCACTGCCGGACAGACAAATGAACTTATCCCTACGACGCTCTACCAGCGCCCTTCTTGCCTCGTCGTTGTTATTAACCATCGGACGCGGCGCTACGCTGCCGTTTATGACCATTTACTTGAGTCGCCAGTACAGCCTGAGTGTCGATCTAATCGGTTATGCGATGACAATTGCGCTCACTATTGGCGTCGTTTTTAGCCTCGGTTTTGGTATCCTGGCGGATAAGTTCGACAAGAAACGCTATATGTTACTGGCAATTACCGCCTTCGCCAGCGGTTTTATTGCCATTCCTTTAGTGAATAACGTGACGCTGGTGGTGCTCTTTTTTGCCCTTATTAACTGCGCCTATTCCGTTTTTGCTACCGTGTTGAAAGCCTGGTTTGCCGACAATCTTTCCTCCACCAGCAAAACGAAAATCTTCTCAATCAACTACACCATGCTCAACATTGGGTGGACCATCGGTCCGCCGCTCGGCACGCTGTTGGTGATGCAGAGCATCAATCTGCCCTTTTGGCTGGCAGCTATCTGTTCCGCGTTTCCCATGCTTTTCATTCAAATTTGGGTAAAGCGCAGCGAGAAAATCATCGCCACGGAAACAGGCAGTGCCTGGTCGCCGAAAGTTTTATTACAAGATAAAGCACTGTTGTGGTTTACCTGCTCTGGTTTTCTGGCTTCCTTTGTTAGCGGCGCATTTGCCTCGTGCATTTCACAATATGTGATGGTGATTGCTGATGGTGATTTTGCCGAAAAGGTGGTTGCGGTTGTTCTTCCGGTTAATGCTGCCATGGTAGTTACGTTGCAATATTCCGTGGGCCGCCGACTTAACCCGGCTAACATCCGCGCGCTGATGACAGCAGGCACCCTCTGTTTCGTCATTGGGCTGGTCGGTTTTATTTTTTCCGGCAACAGCCTGCTATTGTGGGGTATGTCAGCTGCGGTATTTACTGTCGGTGAAATCATTTATGCGCCGGGCGAGTATATGTTGATTGACCATATTGCGCCGCCAGGAATGAAAGCCAGCTATTTTTCCGCTCAGTCTTTAGGCTGGCTTGGTGCGGCGATTAACCCATTAGTGAGTGGCATAGTGCTTACCAGTCTGCCGCCTTTCTCGCTGTTTATCATCTTAGCGTTGGTGATCATTGCTGCGTGGGTGCTTATGTTAAAAGGAATTCGTGCAAGACCGTGGGGGCAGCCCGCGCTTTGTTGATTTAAGTCGAACACAATAAAAATTTAATTCAGCCTTCGTTTAGGTTACCTCTGCTAATATCTTTCTCATTGAGATGAAAATTAAGGTAAGCGAGGAAACACACCACACCATAAACGGAGGCAAATAATGCTGGGTAATATGAATGTTTTTATGGCCGTACTGGGAATAATTTTATTTTCTGGTTTTCTGGCCGCGTATTTCAGCCACAAATGGGATGACTAATGAACGGAGATAATCCCTCACCTAACCGGCCCCTTGTTACAACTGTGTACAAGGGGCCTGATTTTTATGACGGCGAAAAAAAACCGCCAGTAAACCGGCGGTGAATGCTTGCATGGATAGATTTGTGTTTTGCTTTTACGCTAACAGGCATTTTCCTGCACTGATAACGGATCGTTGACACAGTAGCATCAGTTTTCTCAATGAATGTTAAACGGAGCTTAAACTCGGTTAATCACGTTTTGTTCGTCAATAAACATACAGCGATTTCTTCCGGTTTGCTTACCCTCATACATTGCCCGGTCCGCTCTTCCAATGACCACATCCAGAGGCTCTTCAGGAAATGCGCGACTCACACCTGCAGTCACGGTAATGTTGATATGCCCTTCAGAATGTTTGATGGCATGGTTATCGACTAACTGGCAAATTCTGATACCTGCACGACATGCTTCTTCATCATTAGCCGCTTTGACAATAATGATAAATTCTTCGCCACCGTAGCGATAAACCGTTTCGTAATCGCGCGTCCAACTGGCTAAGTAAGTTGCCAGGGTGCGTAATACTACATCGCCGATTAAATGCCCGTAGGTATCATTAACCAATTTAAATCGGTCAATATCCAACAACATTAAATAAAGATTCAGAGGCTCAGCGTTGCGTAACTGATGATCAAAGGATTCATCAAGAACCCGACGACCCGGCAATCCCGTCAAAACATCCATATTGCTACGGATCGTCAGCAAATAAATTTTGTAATCGGTTAATGCCGCAGTAAAAGAAAGCAACCCTTCCTGAAAGGCGTCGAAATGCGCGTCCTGCCAGTGATTTTCAACAATAGCCAGCATTAATTCCCGACCACAGTTATGCATATGTTGATGGGCAGAATCCATTAGCCGAACGTAAGGTAATTCATCGTTATCGAGTGGTCCCAGATGATCAATCCACCGACCAAACTGGCACAGTTCATAAGAATGGTTATCCGTTATTTCTGGCTTACTGGCATCTCTCGCGACCACGCTGTGAAACATACTTACCAGCCACTGGTAGTGGGCATCGATAGCCTTATTGAGATTTAACAAGATGGCATCAATTTCCGTTGTCTTCTTGATCATTGCCACTCCTTTTTCACAGTTCCTTGTGCGCGCTATTCTAACGAGAGAAAAGCAAAATTACGTCAATATTTTCATAGAAATCCGAAGTTATGAGTCATCTCTGAGATAACATTGTGATTTAAAACAAAATCAGCGGATAAAAAAGTGTTTAATTCTGTAAATTACCTCTGCATTATCGTAAATAAAAGGATGACAAATAGCATAACCCAATACCCTAATGGCCCAGTAGTTCAGGCCATCAGGCTAATTTATTTTTATTTCTGCAAATGAGTGACCCGAACGACGGCCGGCGCGCTTTTCTTATCCAGACTGCCGCTAATGTTGATCATCTGGTCCGGCTGAACTTCTCGTCCATCAAAGACTGCCGCAGGAATAACAACATTAATTTCACCACTCTTATCGCGAAAAACGTAACGGTCCTCTCCTTTGTGAGAAATCAAATTACCGCGTAGTGAAACCGAAGCGCCATCGTGCATGTTTTTTGCGAAATCAACGGTCATTTTTTTTGCATCATCGGTTCCGCGATAGCCATCTTCTATTGCATGAGGCGGCGGTGGCGCTGCATCCTGTTTTAATCCGCCCTGGTCATCTGCCAACGCATAAGGCATGACAAGAAAACTTGCTAATACAATGGCCTGAAATTTCATACTGACTCCTTAATTGCGTTTGGTTTGACTTATTAAGTCTGGTTGCTATTTTTATAATTGACAAATAAGAATACTGCCAATTGTTATAAGGCATTTAAAATCAGGCAACTAGCTGTCAAATATTCAGAGAATTTTACTCACTAAAGTAAGAAGAAGATTAAAGAGTCTTAAACATATTTCAGAACAATCAGATTTATAAATTTGAAAATTATTATAACGGAAGGGTATACAAAAAAAGTAATTTTGCTGGCGACTGCGAAACGGCATTCGCATTAGCGGTGAAGTTTGCCCTCACCCAGCTGCTGCAATTACTGCTATAACGAGGCTGGTCTGGCGATAAATCCAGGCCAGCCATTGGTGGTGTTTATACGTTCAAGCCACGATGTTGCAGCATCGGCATAATCTGAGGTGCCTTACCGCGCCATTGTCGATACAGGCGTTCCAGATCTTCGCTGTTACCTCTGGAAAGAATCGCCTCGCGAAAACGCCGCCCATTTTCACGCGTTAATCCGCCCTGCTCAACAAACCACTGGTAACCATCATCGGCCAACATTTGCGTCCACAGATAAGCGTAATAACCTGCGGCATATCCGCCACCAAAAATATGGGCGAAATAACTGCTGCGATAGCGTGGCGGTATAGCAGGAAGATCCATATTTTCCGCCACCAGCGCCCGCAATTCAAAATCATCGACATCCTGCATTGCTTCGTTTTCTTCCAGGCAATGCCAGCGCATATCGAGAAGTGCGGCGCTAAGCAGTTCGCTCATCTCATACCCTTTATTGAACAGGCTGGCATTACGCATTTTCTGTTGCAGTTCATCAGGCATTGCTGCCCCGCTCTGATAATGCCGGGCGTAGCGAGCGAATACCTGCGGATGCGTTGCCCAGTGTTCGTTGATTTGCGACGGAAATTCGACAAAATCACGCGGCGTGTTGGTGCCGGAAAGCGTGGCATAACGCTGGCGGGCAAAAAGGCCGTGCAGCGTATGACCAAATTCATGGAATAAGGTTATGACATCATCCCAGAGTAACAACGCAGGCTCCCCAGCGGCGGGTTTCTGATAATTGCAGACGTTATAAATTACCGGATGCGTTTCATTCAGCGTTGATTGCTCAACAAAATTGCCCATCCATGCACCGCCGCTTTTTGAATCACGGGCGAAGAAATCACCGTAAAATAACGCCAGCCCCACGCCATTATGATCAAAAATTTCCCACACACGAACGTCAGGATGGTAGACAGGAATATCAAAACGTTCGACAAACTTAATACCGAAGAGCTGATTCGCGGTCCAGAATACACCTTCATTCAACACCGTGTTTAATTCAAAATATGGCTTGAGCTGCGATTCATCGAGATCGAATTTCTCACGTCTTACCTGCTCGGCATAAAATGCCCAGTCCCACGGCTGCGCGCTAAACCCGCCCTGCTGCTTATCAATAACCGCCTGTATGGAGACTAATTCATCGCTCGCACGTTGACGCGCCGCTGGAACAATTTCCCGCATAAAGTTGAGTGCTGCTTCTGGCGTTTTTGCCATCTGATCGGCGATTTTCCATGCGGCATAATGAGGGAAACCAAGCAGTTTCGCCTGCTGCGCGCGGATCTCCACCAGACGTTGAATGATAGCGCGGGTATCATTGGCATCATTTTTTTCCGCTCGCGTCCAGCCCGCAGTGAACAGTTTTTCACGCGTCGCGCGATCGCGCAGTTCAGCAAGCGCTGGTTGCTGGGTGGTATTCAGCAACGGAATCAGCCATTTGTTATCCAGACCTTTCTCGCGAGCCGCCTCTGCCGCCAGCGCAATCTCTTGCTCACTCATTCCTGCCAGCTGCGCGAAATCGTTCACAACCAGACCGCCGGATTTATTTGCTGCCAGTAACCGCTGGTTAAACTGGCTGGTCAGGGTCGCAGCTTCTGTATTCAGTACTTTTAATTTTGCTTTATCAGCTTGTGCAAGTTTGGCTCCGGCAAGGACAAAACGTTGATGAATGACCTCCACCAGGCGGATGGATTCACTATCAAGTCCCAGGGATTCACGGCGTTGCCAGACAGCATCTACCCGCGCGAATAATTCACCGTTCAGATAGATATCATTAGCCAGTTCCGCCAGTTCAGCGGAAAACTGTTCATCAAGACGCTGTAATTCATCATTAGTATGCGCCGCAGTCATCGCAAAAAAGACGCTGGTAACGCGGGTAAGTAATTCTCCGCTTTGTTCCAGTGCCAGAATAGTATTGTTGAAATCAGGCGCTTGCGGGTTAAGCGCGATGGCAGCAATTTCAGCCCGCTTTTGCTGCATTCCCTCATCGAATGCCGGGCGATAGTGATGATTGGCAATTTGATCAAAATGGGGAGCCAGATACGGCAGTGTGCTTTGCACAAGGAAAGGATTCATTGTTGTCATTTTCTTCTCCTGAACGCGAGGTGTTCCATAGCGTAGGCTTACTGATAACGGAGTGCAATCTTGCAAACCAGTATTACCCGCTCTTAAGCATCACGTGCTATGTTATTGACACACAAAAGCGTTGAGGAACAGTGAGATGATCGTTTTAGTAACTGGAGCAACGGCAGGTTTTGGTGAATGCATTACTCGTCGTTTTATTCAACAAGGGCATAAAGTTATCGCCACTGGCCGTCGCCAGGAGCGGTTGCAGGAGTTAAAAGACGAACTGGGAGATAATCTGTATATCGCCCAACTGGACGTTCGCAACCGCGCCGCTATTGAAGAGATGCTGGCATCGCTTCCTGCCGAGTGGTGCAATATTGATATCCTGGTAAATAATGCCGGCCTGGCGTTGGGCATGGAACCTGCGCATAAAGCCAGCGTTGAAGACTGGGAAACGATGATTGATACCAACAACAAAGGCCTGGTATATATGACGCGCGCCGTCTTACCGGGTATGGTTGAACGTAATCATGGTCATATTATTAACATTGGCTCAACGGCAGGCAGCTGGCCGTATGCCGGTGGTAACGTTTACGGTGCGACGAAAGCGTTTGTTCGTCAGTTTAGCCTGAATCTGCGTACGGACCTGCATGGTACGGCGGTGCGCGTCACCGACATCGAACCGGGTCTGGTGGGTGGCACCGAGTTTTCCAATGTCCGCTTTAAAGGCGATGACAGTAAAGCGGAAAAAACCTATCAAAATACCGTTGCATTGACGCCGGAAGATGTCAGCGAAGCCGTCTGGTGGGTGTCAACGCTGCCTGCTCACGTCAATATCAATACCCTGGAAATGATGCCGGTTACCCAAAGCTATGCCGGACTGAATGTCCACCGTCAGTAATTTTTATACCCGGCGTAACTGCCGGGTTATTGCTTGTCACAAAAAAGTGGTAGACTCATGCAGTTAACTCACTCACAAGCAAGAACGAATGACCGTCGAAACGCAACTTAATCCCACACAGCCTGTCAATCAGCAGATTTATCGTATTCTTCGTCGCGACATTGTCCATTGCCTGATTGCACCAGGCACACCGTTGTCGGAAAAAGAAGTTTCTGTTCGTTTCAATGTGTCACGCCAGCCGGTTCGTGAAGCCTTTATTAAACTGGCGGAAAACGGCCTGATTCAAATTCGTCCGCAGCGTGGCAGCTACGTCAACAAAATTTCCATGGCCCAGGTGCGCAACGGCAGTTTTATCCGTCAGGCCATTGAGTGCGCGGTGGCGCGTCGGGCGGCGAGCATGATTACCGAAAGCCAGTGCTACCAACTGGAACAAAATCTTCACCAGCAACGCATTGCCATAGAGCGCAAGCAACTGGATGATTTTTTTGAACTTGATGACAACTTCCATCAACTCCTGACGCAGATTGCCGACTGTCAACTGGCGTGGGATACCATTGAGAACCTGAAAGCGACCGTTGATCGCGTGCGCTATATGAGTTTCGACCACGTTTCTCCACCAGAAATGCTGTTACGCCAGCATCTTGAGATTTTCTCTGCCCTGCAAAAACGTGATGGCGATGCGGTAGAACGTGCAATGACGCACCATTTGCAGGAAATCAGCGAATCCGTGCGCCAGATCCGTCAGGAAAACAGCGACTGGTTTAGCGAAGAGTAATTCATTTCCTCTCATCCCATCCGGGGTGAGAGTTTTTCCCTCCGTCATATGGCTCATGCATGCATCAAAAAAGATGTGAGCTTGATCAAAAACAAAAAATATTTCACTCGACAGGAGTATTTATAGTGCGCCCGTTACGTGGGCTTCGACTGTAAATCAGAAAGGAGAAAACACCTATGACGACCTACGATCGTAACCGTAACGCAATCACCACTGGCAGCCGTGTTATGGTTAGCGGCACCGGTCACACTGGCAAGATCCTGTCGATTGATACTGAAGGTCTGACCGCTGAGCAAATCCGCCGCGGAAAAACCGTAGTTGTTGAAGGTTGTGAAGAGAAACTGGCACCTCTGGACCTGATTCGTCTCGGCATGAACTAAGCGTGTGAATGCCGCCGATGGCGGCATTGCTTTTTTTACTTCACGGAATATTTCGCCACGGTCGCTTTCGCACCATGCGCTAATAAAGACAAGTACGCTTCCGTCACTTTTGCAGTAAACAAGCTATTGTCTGGCAAATCATCACCAAAGATCGCCTTAATCGCCAGCAATGACTGGACGCGCGCTTTCCCTTCGGCACTACTTTGTACAGCCTTCTGAATAACAGGTAACAGTGGGTCACTGATTTCTATCGGATTTCCCTGTTCATCAACACCACCGACATAACGCATCCAACCTGCGACGCCCAGCGCCAGCAGATCGAACTTGCTGTCATGCGCCAGATGCCAGCGAACAGAATCCAACATCCGCTGTGGCAATTTCTGGCTACCATCCATCGCAATCTGCCAGGTTCGATGACGTAGCGCCGGGTTGCTATAGCGTTCAATTAATCGGTTAGCGTAATCTTGCAAATCAACGCCCTGCACTTTCAACGTCGGCGCTTGTTCCTGCAACATCAAGGCATACGCTGCATGACGATAATGTTCATCTTCCATGCAGTCATTAATGTGCTGATATCCGGCAAGATACCCCAGATACGCCAGGAATGAATGACTGCCGTTGAGCATGCGCAACTTCATCTCTTCATAAGGCAGCACATCACTAACCAGTTCGGCTCCCGCTTTTTCCCATTCCGGACGTCCGGCAACAAAGTTATCTTCTATTACCCACTGGCGGAAAGGTTCACAGGCAACGCCCGCAGGATCGCGCACACCGGTAAGTTGTTCGATTTTCGCCAGCGTATCCTCCGTCACTGCGGGCACAATACGGTCCACCATTGTTGATGGGAAAGTCACGTTTTCTTCGATCCATTGTGCCAGTTTTACATCAACAGCTTGCGCGTAGGAAGTGACAACGTCACGCATAACATGACCGTTTTCTGGCATGTTGTCACATGACATGACGGTAAATGCGGGAAGTCCTGCCGCTTTACGGCGAGCCAGCGCCTCGACAATCACCCCTGTTGCAGTTTTCGGCTGGTGGGGATTTTGTACGTCGGCAACGACCATCGGGTGATCGAGCATTAACTGTCCGGTCGCCGGAGAGTGGAAATACCCTTTTTCGGTGATTGTCAGAGAGACAATCGCGATTTGCGGTTCACACATCACAGCCAACACGGTTTCTAAGCCATCAATCTGTACGTGCAAGGCTTTTTTAACGACGCCAACGACGCGAGCCGTCCACGCATCGGCCGACATTTCCGCAACGGTATAAAGATTATCTTGCTGTTGTAAATCGGCAATTTGCTGTTCGCCGCCGATTAAATTGACCTCATAATATCCCCAGTCACTGAAATGTTCCGTAGCAAGAATATCGGCATACACACCCTGATGCGCACGGTGAAATGCACCAAAGCCTAAATGAACAATTCTTGGGGCCAGGTTATTACGATCATAAACAGGGAGTGTCGCTTTTGCTGATAACAAATTATTTCCCATAACAATTCCTTAAATATAAATATGGCAAGCTACATGTTTTGTTATATGAATAAAAATCCCCTCTCCGGTAAGAGAAGGGATTGAGGATTTAAAGACTTCTGGAAGGTTGCGCAGCTCTTACAACACGCGGTTGATCTTCCGCAGCGTCTTCCAGCGCACTTAAATCACGGTCTTTCACTTCTGGCATTTTCAGCGCAGAGATTAAACCAATCACTGAATATGCCATGATCATAATGGCGATCGGATACCAGGATTCCGTCATGGTGCAGAAAATACCCGCCAGGATAGGACCAAAACCGGAAGCGATAAGACCACCAATTTCTTTTGAAATAGCCATCCGGGTAAAGCGGTTTTTACAGCCGAACATTTCTGCCATGGTAATGTTTTCCAGAGCAAATAATCCCAGCACCGCACAGTTATGAATCACAATCAGTGCAACCATAATGGTGCTCGGGGCATAGCTTTTATCTACGATGATAGAAAGCATTGGCCACGCCAGCACAATCGCAGAGGTATTCATAATAATATACGGGATCCGGCGACCAATTTTATCGGATAACCAACCAAGGAACGGAATGGTCATAAAGCCGAGAATCGAACTGATCATCAATGCATCTGTTGGAATTGCTTTGTTAAACAATAACGTCTGTACTAAATAGCCTGCAAGGAAAGTCTGAATTAACCCGGAGTTACCTGCCTGACCAAAACGCAGTCCTGTTGCCAGCCAGAAGGATTTGCTCTGGAACATGCTACCAGCAGGTGCAGGTTTTGCTGTCGGTTGGTTGCTGTCGTTAACCTTCTCAAAGACCGGGCTTTCTTTCAGATTCATACGCAACCAGATAGCAAAGACCATCACGACAACGCTCGCCAGGAACGGTATACGCCATCCCCACGCCAGCAGTTCCTCTTTACTGAGAATGAAGAACATAAAGGCCCAGATTGCCGTTGCGCTTAAGGTTCCGCAGTTAGTTCCCATAGCCACAAATGAGGAGATAATTCCGCGCTTACCTTTTGGCGCATATTCCGCCAGCATCGTACCGGCACCGGAAATTTCCGCACCTGCACCCAATCCCTGAATAATACGCAGCGTCACCAGCAAGATGGGTGCAAAAACACCAATCTGTGCATAGGTCGGTAACACACCAATTAAGGTGGTACAGATCCCCATCATGGTGATGGTAATAAAGAGCACTTTTTTACGCCCTATTCTGTCGCCCATTTTGCCGAAAATAAATGCTCCGACAATACGCGCCACATAACCTGCACCGTAGGTTCCCATTGCCAGAATTAACGCCATTGCCGTTGATGATTCAGGAAAAAATATTTCATGAAACACTAACGCTGCACCGAGCGAATATAACTGGAAATCCATAATTCACAGGTGTTTTTTCCCATCCTGTGGTTTCCTTGGCGTTTTCTAGGTTTTTTCAGATAGTTGCATTTTTTAAAAAGCATCCTAAGTTCGATCTCAGTGTCTATCTGGGGCCTATTCCTGTCCCATATATGCCCCAAAAAAAACTCCCCAACAGATAAGTAGTTTTTTCATGGATTTACGCGTAAAATCAATAACGGCTGGAAATCATTCAATACTCGCACTATCGAAAAATTTACCAGCCAACCGCAGCACGTTCTTGCATAAGGCGTGTCTGCGGTTTTTCAACTATTCAGATACATCACTCCCATCACATTCATTCCTCCGCATCAAAGGCATATAGGCTATATCACCTTGATATTTTTCTTCTTCAGATAAAAACTGTTATCTATGTATACTTTTAAACCCAATCCGTGTAGAGTCTCTGCATAAGATAGTTTGCAGTTGCCACTTCAGCTTGCGCCATAAACCGCCTGATTTTTGCCGCCACCTGTTAGCATTCCTGTATACCTGAAACGACAATGTTTATCTACGAACTTTAAGAACACCCAAGATAAAAATTGTCAACTATATCATATATAACACATTACTAATTCGAGGCTATATGAACAGCATACTGATAATCACTTCGCTCCTTATCATATTCAGCATTTTTAGTCATGCTCTAATAAAATTAGGGATTGGCATATCCAATAACCCAGACAAAACCGATGTATAAGTCAACATATCCTGAATCAGACATACAATATCGCAATGAAAATCAATAATATTTTAAGGAATATCTTCATGAAATCAAAAGACACCCTAAAGTGGTTCCCTGCGCAGCTTCCTGAAGTAAGAATTATCCTAGGGGATGCTGTAGTGGAAGTAGCAAAACAGGGAAGACCTATCAATACCAGAACATTGCTTGATTACATTGAAGGAAACATAAAGAAAAAGTCATGGCTGGATAACAAAGAATTATTACAAACAGCGATATCAGTTCTTAAAGACAACAAAAATTTAAATGGTAAAATGTAATATAATAAACTTACTTTTTTATCATTTTTCCACTTTAACAACATTTTGCTCCACTTTTCCACGACCAAACAACTTGAAATCTGGTTAAAATAACACGCAACACTATTCTTCTTCCTTGAGTCCGCCCGGAACTCGAAAAACAAACCGAGTTAAGGCCATTTTTCACAAAATCGATTTTGGGTCTCACCAAAATTACGGGGTTGCATACGCATTCGTTTATTTTCGAACGTGTACATACAAATATGTACAAAAATAATCAAAATTATTTTCTGAGATGCATTATGATATGTACACCAATTTCGTATAGAAGATCTCACTATGTCTCGAATTTATGCTTACTGTCGGGTATCAACTCTGGAACAGACAACCAAAAATCAACGTCGGGAAATCGAAAGTGCAGGTTTTAACATCAAATCTCAGCAAATAATTGAAGAACAAATTAGCGGCTCAGCAGCAACCAGTGAGCGTCCTGGTTTTAACCAGTTGCTTGATCGACTGAAAAGAGGTGATGCATTGATTGTCACAAAACTGGATCGCCTCGGTTGTAATCCAATGGATATCAGTAAAACGGTGGAACAACTGACCAAAGCAGGTATCAAAGTGCATTGCTTAGCATTGGGGGGCGTTGACCTGACCAGTCCACCTGGAAAAATGATGATGCAAGTAATTTCAGCAGTCGCTGAATTTGAGCGAGACCTTTTACTTGAGCGTACTCATTCAGGGATATTAAGAGCACGGGGCGCAGGAAAGCGATTTGGTCGCCCACCTGTGTTAAATGATGAACAAATACAGAGGGTACTAGAGCAAATTAAGTCAGGTATAAATATAAGTGACATTGCCCAAGAATTCAAAACCTCGCGGCAAACCATTTTAAGAGCTAAAGCAAAAAATCAGACGCCTGATATATAAAAATAATCTCGGTGTGAGATTCCTTACGTTTTCCAAGCCCCCCTTCCTAGCCTTAAATGGAAAGATACTTCTAATTATAGAATTTATATATCTTACCATACGGTAGGGCTGGCCATTCAATATCCGGTGCAGTTGATGTATCAACACGGTTCAGCAACACCCGATACTTTTTCCAGGCTTCCAGCAACAAGGTTTCTTCCTCCGTTGCGATCTCCAGATCCACAGCATCCTGAAGCGGCGCAATATGCTCACTGGCTACCTGCATCAGGCTGTTTTTTGTTTCTTCCGCCTCCCGGATCCGGAACAGTTTTTCTGCTTCCGTATCCTTCACCCAGGCTGTGCCGTTCCACTTCTGATATTCCCCTTCCGGGGATAACCAGGTGACATTTTCCGGTAACGAGCCAAGTTCAGAAATAAATAACGCGTCGCCGGAAGCCACGTCATAGACGGTTTTTCCCCGATGATCTTCAACGAGATGCCACGATGCCTCATCACTGTTGAAAACAGCCACAAAGCCAGCCGGAATATCTGGCGGTGCAATATCGGTACTGTTTGCTGGCAGACCGGTATGAGGCGGAATATATGCGTCACCTTCACCAATAAATTCATTAGTTCCGGCCAGCAGATTATAAATTTTTATGGTCCGTGGTTGTTCACTCATTCTGAATGCCATTATGCAAGCCTCACAATATAGTTAAATGCGATGTTTTTGACGGTGTTTTCCGCGTTACCAGCAGCGTTAACGGTGATGGTGTGTCCATGTGAACCAATCGCAACGGAGTGCGTATGAGCACCAATACCGACAGTATGCGCGTGTGCACCTGCAGATGCTGCTGTGCCGGACAGTGAGTGGCTATGATTACCATCTGTACTGGTATTCGCTAACCACCCCGTAGACATACCTACTGAGCCTTGTACACCCCAGGTATTTTGACCTGAGCTTGTATAACCATATTGATAAGTATCTTTAAAAACACTGGGGTTAAATCGACGGCCATCTCTATGGCTGTGATTACCAGCCGCATTCGTGCTGCCACTTAAACTATGGGTATGCGCACCAGTGTTATTCGTGGATTTAGTGCCGTAATCAAACGACGATGTGGTTTTCGTCCCCAAATCCGTACTGGATGCGCTGGCGCTGTGGGTATGCGATTTAATGCCGTCCTGTTCC
>NZ_JBJQLL010000024.1:0-59097 GCF_046486405.1 Escherichia sp. WS338
AACCATACGAATCGCCCGCTGACGGACTTCGGGGGAAAAACGAGTATTTTTAGTCATCCTGTTTACCTCTTTCTCAGGGAGTTTAGTCTCCAGGATTTCCGGGGCGGTTCAGTTACCGGTGCAGACGAAATCATAATTTTCGTCAGTTGCGAACGCTCAAAATTAGAGGACATACTCGTCTCCTGAAAATAAAAAACCCGCCAGCGGCGGGTGGGTAAAATCATTAACGACCTCAGGCTATTACCTGAAATTCAAGCGTGGCTCTGCTCAGACGGGAATCAGGATCATAACCCTGAGTTTTAGAAATAACGGAGGGTGCAAGTTGCCTTACCGCATCAAGCGCCTGCTCACGGATATCATCTGCGTCATCAGGTACTGTTGCCCAGACATCGATCTGCACGGTAATTCTGGATTCAGCCTGACCATCAAGCACATCAGACGCAGTGTCAGACACCACAGAAAATACCAGCCATGGCGGAGATACCGCAGGCTTTCCCTCCGTCAGCGGGACCACATAAGGATAAACCTGTCCTCCGGCCAGTTGAGACAGCAGGGAATACAGTGTGGTCTCTCTCATTTACTTAAGACCTCATCAATAGCCTGATTCATTCGCTGTATGGCAATCTGTGCTGCCAGTTCCTCTGTCGTATCGAAAGCCGGGCGAATGAACGGATGCGCGGGCATGTTTATCGTTCCCAGCTCCACAAAGCGCCAGTAAAACGCATTTCGGGGATCACTGGCTTTCATGCTGTTATCACTGTTTCCGGTCCGCAGGTTCCGTCCACGAATGTGGACACCCGAGATAATTTCCCCCCGACGCTTTGAACGCTGAGTGAGAACAACCACATTTTTCTTCAGTTTCCCGGTTCGCTCCGGCGCACGTTCAACAACTGCATCCCGCATAACTTCAGCACCGGCACGGGTGGCATCGCGCAGTACCTTATTGTTTTCTGCCCTGCTGAGCGTCTCCAGATCCCGTGCAATATCCGCCAGACCTGAAAAATCAAGACTGAAATCCATCACACATTCCCCTTCTGAGAACAGAGTATCTCAAGCCGTGTGGCACGAGCATCCGGTATCGGCGGACCGTCTATACTCAGAATCGCGCCTTTGAATGCACCAGTCAGCACTTTCAGACATGAAGTTGCTGTTACATCTCGCCGGAATCTCATCCAGACCCTCACTGTAGCCTGAGCAGTTTCTGCGCCTCCGGATATTCTCTCCCTGCCACTGATCCCCTTAACTTCTGCCCATATGGTTGCCCCCTCCGTCATTGTTTCCACAGGGTGCCCTGACGGAGACCGAACGGTGGTGGCATTCAGAATAACCACACGATCACGTAATCTTCCTGCCTGCATGAATCCTCCTATGTTCCGGGATGAAATCGATACATCCGCAGTCCGGTATAGAAAAAATCAGGCACTGCATCCTGCATTTCCCTGTTCTCGTACCAGTAGCCAACCAGTTGCATAAGACGCAGTTTTATCAGAGGTGTTATTACAAGCCCGGTCGTATCCTGCTCAGAAACAGTTTCATCGTAAAGCGTCCGGTTTAAAAACTTTTCAGCCTCTTCCCTGGCAGCAGCCAGATACATCATAAGAAGAGAATTCTCCTGTTCATTGTCATCATCAATCCGGCACTGAACACGAAGCTCTTCCAGAGTGGGCATCATTTGGGCAACCTCTATGAATGCTGTTTTTTAGACTTATCAGCCCCCCGCGCAACAGGTGTTCTCTTATCAGAGACAATCCCAGCTGCAGTGGCAATTTCGCGTACCCGTTCGGGTAATTCTTTATCTTCATACTCACCGGCCCGAATAATCTCAACACGCATACCGTCCGGTGACCATTTCAGATCTTGTTTCAGGATCATGATTCTTTCACCTGTCAGAACAGGGGCGCACTTCTGCGCCCCCTGAATGATTACGCTGCTGCAATCTTCAGCAGTTTGATGGCCTGCGAATCGACCAGCATCCCGCCGGTGCGCTTGGTGGTATAAAAACCGACAAACGGTTTATTGGTGTACGGGTCACGCAGAATGCGGGTGCCGATACGGTCAACGATGGTGTAACCCCGTTTGAAGTTACCAAATGCAATGGCTTTCGCATCAGCGGCGATATCCGGCATCTGTTCGTTTTCAGCGATACCGTAACCCGCCAGAGAGGACGGCTGCCCCAGTTCCAGCCCCGGACGCCACAGATAGTTACCCTCGCTGTCTTTAAGCAGACGGATGGCAAACAGGCTGTTGTTGTTCATCATGAACTTCGCGCCAGTGCGGTGTGCCTTACGCAGCGTGTAAATCAGTTTGATAATGGCATCTGCGGTCACTGCCGTCGCTTCGCCGGATACAATATGCTGAAGTTTGCCGAACGCCCGGACCTTGTCGGTTTCATCAGTGGACTCATACGCCAGGAACCCTTTCGGCTTCTTGGTACCATCGCCGGTGGTAAAGGCAATTTCTTCCTGTTCGGCAAATTCGGTTGCCAGCTCGCTGTTGATCCAGGCCTCCACGTTGAAGAAAGCATCATCTAGCATTTTCTGGGTGGCCTGCGGGTTACCGTAGATTTCCCCCATGAAAGGTTCAATCAGTCCCAGTTTTGAGGTGGCAGTCTGGGAGCGCGCGTCAGTCTCGCCAACCCATCCGGAAGCCGTGCCGCCCAGATTCACCAGTTTTTTGTAGTCGGAACCGCCAACGGTGATCACCGTGGCTTCCTGGCGCATCACCACTTCATCTTTCAGCAGATTGAGAATGTTGCGATCCAGTTCTTCCGGCACGGCATAGCCGCCGTCTTCATCGGTGCCCACCTGTAATGCCTTACGCTCCAGATCGCGCAGACCATCTTCACGGCCTTTACGCAGGAAGCCCACAAACGCTTCTTTATGCTCGGTGGCCAGTTTATTTTGCGCACCACCTGCCGGACGTTTCAGCTCAAGCAGCTCTTTTTCAAGATCGCTTTTGAGATTTTCCAGCTCGCTGAGTTTTCCGTTCAGGGTTTCCACCTGCCCGGCAAGTTTGCCTTTTTCCTGCTCAATCGCCTCAACGCGCTTGTCGTTCTTTGCTTTGAAGTCGTCAAACTTCTGCTGCAGCTCCTGCGCGACCTGTTCGACATCTTTAATATCAACCGCCATCGTATTTCTCCTGATTAGAAGTTCAGATTTTTCAGTGCATTCAGTGCAGAGCCCACATCCTCAGCGTCGCGCAGGGACAGTGCGCCATAGCCCCCGGCCATGAATGCTTTGGCCTGGGTACGGGAGAGTCCGACATCACGCAGGACTCTTTCGATTTTTTTCTGTTCGGGGATTTCCCCGCGGGCCAGTGCGTTCTTGACGTCGCTGATCCGCGCCTCGTCGTTAGACGGGAACGTCACCAGGCTGACTTCCCAGAGGTCGATTTCTTTCAGCAGAAAGGCTTCTTTGCTCCGGTCGTATTCCCAGTCTTTCAGGACGTACCCAATAGAAAGGCCGGTTAACGAACCGGCCTTCATGTGTGCATGTGCGCGTTTTGCGAGGGGATCATCATCAATAAGCAACCGTCCCCTGACGTAAAGCCCGACATCGTCTTCCTTCATTTCGGTGTAAACACCGATGGGTTCATCCATGCGGTGCTGCCAGAGCAGCGCAGGTAACGCTTTTCTGTCACTCCACGCCCGCAGGGAAGCAGCAAATGCCCCGGACATCACCACATCATCGTGGCTGTCCTTTACACCAAAGACGGAGCCATACCCTTCAAACTCACCGGAGTCACTGACAGATTTCAGACTCAGCGGTACATCAAGACGTTGTTTCGTCTGCATTGGCGTTATCCTTCTGCTTACCGGCTTTACTGCCATCGGAGGGTTTCGTGGTCATGTTCATCGGGGTGAGATAGACATCACCACCGGGACGCGGATTCATATCTTCCAGGTCGCGGCAGTCATTAGGAGAGTAAATTCCCCAGTTGATCCCGGTGGCGTAGGCTTCAAAACGGGACTTCATATCCCCGCGCAGTAACGCCCCGGCGTTAAATTTGGCGTAATAAACGCCCTGCTTACTTTTTCGTACCAGTCCGGTGTTGATCCGCTGCTCAATGCGGGTCAGATACGGCACCAGTGAATAGTTGATAAATCCCAGCCCCAGCTCTTCGATATTGTTGAAGGTGGCGCGATCGGTGTTCTGCACCATGTGCAACGGCACCCGAAACAGACGACAGATTTCTTCAAGCTGAAACTTGCGGGTTTCCAGGAACTGGCTGTCCTCGGCGTTCAGCGCCATCGACTTCCAGTCCAGCCCCATCTCAAGGATCATCGGGCGGTGAGCATTGCCAAGCCCGGTGTGACGCTCCTCAAAATCTTTCTTCAGGCGCTCGTAAGCCTGATCTGACAGCGTCTGCTCTGTACGCAACACACCGGACGTCACCGCACCATTGCTGAACAGTCTGGCCCCGTGCTCTTCGGTCGCTGCCGCCAGCGATATTGCCTCGCGGGCATAGGCGATGGGATTCAGCCCCACCAGTCCGTCCAGCGTCAGCGTGCGCACATGCCAGATATCCTCCTGGCTCAGTACATCCGTGGAGCCGTCCGGGAATGTGACCTGATAGACCGGCTCCCAGCTACTGTTAAGCTTCGGTACCACACAGCCAGGATCGACGGGCAGCAGTTCAGCCACTTCGCCAAATGCTTTCACTTTGTAGGCGTAAAAGTTTCCCCTCAGGCACAGACAGGTGACCACCAGCTCCCAGAACTCCTGCGGCGTCATATATCCATTGGGATGCGTGGAGATCAGCTTATGCAGACGTTCGCCGGTGGCTCTCTGTTTCAGGCTGCCGTTCAGGTGATACAGATTGCAGGGCAACATCCCGACCGACTCTGCCAGCACCCTGACGCAGGAAAAAACCGCCGTCAGTCGCATGGCCCGCTGGCTGCTGATCTGCTTTCCGGTATAGGTGTCGTATGACAGCCCGATAGCATCCGCCAGCTCTGCTGGCGTGGTCACCGGCGCGTCACTTTTTCGTTGAAATAATCCCGAAAAGAACACTATTTACCTCCGCCGACAGACGGCTGTGTACGGTCGAGATATCGCGCCACCAGCCACGACCAGAACAGGCACAGCGCCCCGGCAACAACAAAACCCGCCGGGGGATAAATCAGCCAGGCACCATACGCCAGCAAAAGCGCACCCAGCACGCCCACCAGTGGCGCGAGAATTATCAGAAACATAATGACCTCGGTTAAAGCGAGCGGATGCCCACGCTGACCAGATGTTCAGACAGATCCGGCTCCGGTTCACCACCATTGACCAGCATCCGGCTCATTGCTGTAAACATCGCAACAGGGCCGTCGATTTTGGCTTCCAGCGTGGATTTATTCGGGAAGATATTGTCGTTTTTGTCCGGTTTTACCGTAACGTTAGACATCATCCAGTTCATGACCGGATGATTGCTGTGATGGAAACGTCCGGCATAGACCAGTGATTCCGTTTCCTTCATGGCCTCTGACAGATTGCGAACCGTCTGCGGAACCTCCACCAGCGGTATCCCTTCTTCAGCCAGTGCTAGGCTGAACTGCATCGCGCTCCACGGGTCAAATCCCAGTTCCCTGAGGTTTTCACCACCAATCCATTCCAGTAAGTCACTTTTTATCTGAGCATGATCGATAACATCACCATCCGTCAGAATCAGCTTATCCATCTCCGCCCACTTCCGGTAAAGTTCTGCCTGCTGCCGCGAGCATCGTTCCAGCCGTCCTTCCGGGAGCCAGAATTTAAAATCGGCATGAACATGCCCGTTATCCGTTCGCCAGAGTTTTGCCGCCGCACAGATATCAATCTTATGAGCAAGGTCAACGCCGACCCACATGGGATACGTTTTCAGCTCATGTCGCGGGGCAATGTATTCGCACTTCTCCCACTTAATCATGTCCATCCAGGCAGACTCTGCTGTTACCCACACATTCATGTGTTTGGTAAAAAAATTCACCCGCGCAGAGACCTGTTCTTTCGCTTTTTTCGCCAGACGACGCAGATCATCCCAGCGTTTACAGATGCCCAGGCCAGGATTCGCTTTCTGCCAGACCGTTTCATCAAACGGATCATCTCCCTCATCGAGGGTGTAAATAATCGCAAAGTAGGAGTCGTCTTTTACAGCGCCCTCCACGTCGCTGTTATAGCCACGCAATACCTTGATGGCATAATCACGCTGCTCGTAACAAATCCCTTCCTTGTTAAACCCTGCCGTGGTGATACCAAATAAAAGGGACTGCAGACGGGCACCGGTTGCCGTTTCCAGAACGTCCCACACGTCACGGGTTTTATGTGCATGCAGCTCATCAATAATGGCGCAGTGGATGTTCAGACCATCCAGGTTGTTTGCATCCGAAGAAAGCGGTTCAAATTTTGATGCGCTCTGCTCCTGGTAAATCGCCAGCTTGTTGAAATCAAACAACCGCCCGAGTGTCGACCGGGCTTTTCTGACCATATTTTTGGCGTCTTCAAACACGATTCTGGCCTGGTCACGCGTGGTTGCGGCTGAATACACCTCAGCACCGCCTTCACCATCTGCCCCCGTCATATACAGACCGATACCCGATGACAGGGTTGATTTTGCGTTTTTACGGGCAACTTCGTTGTATGCTGTCCGGAACCGGCGCACCATCACCGGGCGCCCGCTGCCATCGCTGCGCATGACAACTTCCCCGGTCTCTTCATTGACCAGCGGAATGACAAAACCAAAAATATTAATGAGGATAAATACATGCCAGTCCATCAACTCAATAGGCTGGCCTGCCAGCGCCCCTTTTACATGAGGCACAAATTTGTAGAAATTCAGGATGTGCTGCGCACGTGGTTCACTGAAATAAATCCCCCGCTCTTCGCCGTACTTTAGATCATCAAGAAAACGCTGGCAGGCCAGGCGGACAAATTCGCCAGCAACAATTTCTCCTGCAACAACACGTTCGGCGTAGCGGATCCCGTCAGCCACTTTTGCCATCAGTCTCTCGCTTTTAAAAGCTCCGCCAGCGGATCAACATCATCCGGTCCGGCAATATTTACTTTAGCCCGGCTTGCCGGTGACATACCAAACTCTGCAAGCATTGCCCGGATCCGCTTCCAGGCATCCGCTTTCATTGCCGCCGCGGGGTGCGCCTTAATCAGTACATCACCGCTCTGCGTTTCCGTGCGGTAGGTATACCCCTCAACATCGAGTGTTTCGCAGTGATGCCGATATTCGGTATAGGCTTCCACCAGCAACTCGAGTGCACGCGCATCAAGCTGAGAAATGATCCCTTCCGCATTCAGCTCTTCCGCCATTCGCCTGAACCAGTACTTCCCCTGTGCCCCTAAATGCTGCGGAATTTTAGGGAGACCTTTTTCATCCTTTTTAGCGGTTTTTTTTGAGTCTTTAACGGGGCGCTTTGAGGGGTTGCCTCGTATCAAATGCAGGCGTGGCGGGGTTTTCGGAGGTCCTGACATAATCGGTCTTACCTATCAATCGTTTGTTCACATTTCCAAAAAAAGTTTTCGAACCTGCGGCGATGTGAGGAAGGGTCAGGCGGCGGTACTGAACAGCCAGGGTTGCAGAGATTTGACCCGCCCCTCCCCTGCAGATGGGAGCTGTTATCAATTGATGCGTTCGCGCGCTGTTTTTGCTTTATGACAGGGCCAGCACAGACTCTGCAGGTTACTGTCTGCATCCGTGCCACCATGAGCTTTCGGAATGATGTGGTCCACAGTTCTGGCTTCAACGGCTCTCCCATTGCGCAGGCAGTTCTGACACAGATGATTATCACGCTTCAGTATGCGCGCACGTATGGCATCCCATTTCGAGCCATAGCCACGCTGGTGGCGGCTCAGTCCGCGTTGATGCTGTACCCATCCTTCGCCACGATGTTTATCGCAGTAACCAGAACTGTCTGTGGTTGTACCTGCACATCCACGCTTACGGCAGGCGCGTGGGATTAGTGCTGGCATGTTTCGCCCTTATATAAATCAAAGGTGACCTGCATTGAGTATCTCCATGGAATAGATTTGCTGCTGATATGAGACAGATCAATAGACTTCATGAGCCAACGGGTGTAGATATTACTTTTTACTTCAGAGGGTTAACTCATGGATATTAAAGATAAAATCAATACCATTTTGTTATGTGACATTGCCATCCACCTAGGTATCGAAACTGATATTGATCCACAGCTTGTTAAATATGCTGTGTCATCTGGTAATGATTGGGTTATCAAGGCCGAATATTCACATTTGGATGTTGACGAACCAAGTAAAGAAGATCGTGATTTTGTTACTGCTGTCTTGAATATGTATCGCGGACTTTCCAATGCTTTCAGGAAACTTAGTGATGACGAGCAAAAAGAATTAGTCCGTGACCATCATCTAAAAATACATGATGGGGCAATTCAGCTCCCAGGTTTCGACGGTAATAATGAATGCGATTACTTCAGTATCATTGAGGCATATCAGAAAATTGATCGCTTCCCCGAACAGAAACAGCCCATTGCCAATACTCATTCACGTACAGAACATCTCTATAACGCAATGCTTGATGAGTTTAAGAAAATTGACGCTGTAAATCGAAGCTGGGATTTATCGAAGGAAGAACTGGCATCCATTCTTTCCACAGCTCCACGCAGTTTCTAAGTGCTTTAGGCGGGTTTCCAACCCGCCTTATTATGCTCGTATATAGAGAAGGAAGCACCCAAATTAACCAGCGCGGATTTCTTTTCCTCAATACGGCTGTTAAGTTCAGCAACTGCATGCGGGCGTATGGCCTCAAGAAAAGCACTATATTGATAGGCAGACTGGATTGTCACACCAAGCCCTGCACCACTTTCCAGTATACCTTTCTGTCGCTGTAGCTCTTTCATCTCGTTATAGATGTAATGTGCGTTACTTAGGTTTTCTACGTTCACGCCCTAAGTTCTTCCTGCAGTTAGCCTGCACTGATTTGTTATGCGCCAATATGTCCCGCTTCGTCTGTTGCATTATCATAAGTAATAGCGTAGGTTGACACCTTGGCTCTCTTTCGCCACCGGCGAATCTTTAGCGGATTATCCTTGGCCGGTTTTTATCTGAGACATTGCTCACGAATGTATAGCTGTGCCCCTTCCAGTTGCTTCTGCATCGTCATCAACCGTTCTCTGAGGGTGAAATAATCCCGTTCAGCTGTGTCTGCCAGTCTGGGGCTGGTTGCATTATCCACGCTGGTGGGTCCGGTGGCTTCACGCACGGCTGCGGAGCAACTGGCATTGACCCGCAGGCGCTTACGACCAGCGGCAACATCAGCGCGCAGAGTTTCATTTTCAGCTTTCGCATTGGCTAATTCTCTCGAGTACTTTGCATCGAGCGCAGCAACATCACGCTGACGCTGCTGCATGTCAGCGATGGTGGCGGTCAGCTGCTTCAGCTCACTGACTTTTTTATCACGCTGTTCTTTGTAGGTGATGGCGTTATCACGGTAATGATTGACCGCCCACGACAGGCAGACGATGATGCAGATAACCAGAGCATAAATAATCGCGGCGACTCTGCTCACTGATCTATTCCCCAACAGGCTAATGCGCTTTCTTGGTCACGACGAATAACCTGTCCATAGCAGTTATTTGAACGTATGCGGCAATCGCGCCCACCATCTTTTATCCACCAGCGAATCGCCTCGCATGCGCCCTTACGATCACCAGCATTCAGCCGCTTATAAAACGTCGATGGAAAACACTTACCGGGGCCAATGTTATAGGGACAAAATGACGCGATACCCGCTTTTTGTGGTTCGGTCAGTGGTACTTTAATATTGCGCTCCACCCATGCCAGCGCCTTATCACGCTCAATGGCGTTGACCTGGTCGCATTTTTCCTTCGACAGTTTCATACCGGGAAAAACGGGTTTTCCATCCACCATCGTGGCACCCCGACAGATGGTCCAGATGCCGGAACCATCGCGGTATGCCGTTGTGTGGTTACCTTCTTTTTCATCCAGAAACTGGTCGAGAATATCAGGCGCGGGCGCACCGACGGCAATCAGTGCCAGAACGGCAGCCGACAGGCCGTATCTGATTTTTGCGTTCATGGATATTTATCAGGATTTATCGGTTTCTGCCCACGGACAGGTTTATCTGTTCCGGTCAGTGACTTAAGGTTGTGATTCCGGAGGAGTCTTCAGAGAACCAGTAATTCTTCCTGGTAGCTTTCCTTTGTAGGTTATCCACACATTCTGCGCCTCTAAAATTACGGGGCGCGTTTCTGGCAACAGCTCGTCCCCTTCACATAACCCGGCAGCAACATCCAGGAAGACCTGTCTGATGCTCCTTCTGGCTGCTGCCTCATAAAACTCCAGCGCGGCACCTTCAACACGGTCCAGCGAGATGTCCAGGTCAAAAATTTCACCGTCAAAGCGTTTTTTGTCCCGTAACGCTAAAGTTACCGTAACTTTATTCTCAAAATTGCGGATCCCTTTCACAATCAGTTCATAGTTTTGAGTCATTGAATTACTCTCCCCGTGCAGCCTTACGCTTGTCTTCTCTGATTTTGAAGTACAGATTTGTCAGATAAGTCAGGAAGCCCAGAACCAGACTCCCCAGTACACCAATCGCAGCCCACTGTGACGGACTGACCTGATCAAGCCACTGTAAAAACCAGTAGCCAGCACTGCCTGCGGAGGTGCCGTAGGCAATGCCCGTTGAAATTTTGTCCATGGATTTCATAGCCTCACCTCCGCAAATAACGGATGGCGTAGTTTTACACTGAGAAATGAAAGGGATTTGAAAAGAAAAAACCGCAAAAACGGGCGAAACGATATATACAGTAAGGAAAGCACTCTATCCAACAAACCACCCACAGTTAATCGGAATAAAAGCAGAGTGCTTATGAATGATCGCCTGCCCGAAGGTTAGTATTTCTGCACAGCAATTTTGCAAAAAAAGCGATCATTCATAACTTAAACGTCTTTCAGTCACTCCGGGATTTCCCATCATCGCAGACTGAAAGACTCTAACTGGAGCGGGCAGCGGGAATCGAACCCGCATCATCAGCTTGGAAGGCTGAGGTAATAGCCATTATACGATGCCCGCATATGGTGCCGACTACCGGAATCGAACTGGTGACCTACTGATTACAAGTCAGTTGCTCTACCTACTGAGCTAAGTCGGCACTGGACCGCCACCGGGGACTCGAACCTCGCACACTCAACTTAAAGGGTTGACGCTCTTTCCTGATGAGCTAGTGGCGGTTGGTGGCCCTTGCTGGATTTGAACCAGCGACCTGGCGATTATGAGTCGCTCGCTCTCACCACTGAGCTAAAGGGCCGGGCGCAGGATAATAACGTTACGAAATCAATGTTGCAAGCATTCAAAAATCACCTGGTTAAAAATCACCCTTACCTCCTCCACCAGCGCATTCACCATAATTATCAGAGATAAACGACAAAAAAACGCACGGCAGCGGTTTTAAGCTGTATGCCGAAGTGACCACTCTTAACACAATAAACAAGAAAATGCGGACCGCGTTAGTGATTTTATCTTCTTTTCTAGGTAAATTAAGTCTCTACAAATTTAGCCATCAACAAGATATGCATTAATCAATGAGGCATAGCAAGGACCGTCATGGAGAAGTCAACTTCCTTTAAGGTGTTTTATGACGCCAATGATAAAGAATTGTCAAAGCATGCTATTGACGCTGAAACACTTGGTAAATCAATACTTTCCATGACAACTCTTATTAATAAAGCTGATAGCTTGTTAAATGAGGGCAACAAATCTGTAAAAATTTTAGTCACTGCCCCCATCCAGAAAGGATCTGTGGGTATTGCATATACTGTAGTGCAACTCCTACCGCATGCAATTGACGTTCTGCAAACTATCGGGATTGTTGGAACTGTGGGCGCAACAGCTCATGCCACCGCTTTATCGTTAATAAGACAATTAGGCTCAAAAAAAGTTGTTTCGATTACCAAAAAAGCAGGAACAGATAAGGCTGTTCTTGAATTTGAAGATGGTGAGATTGAATGCTCATCAGCAGTTGCAACCTTGGTAACTGAGCCAACAATTCGGGATGCGTTGATTTCTGTTGTTCAGGCTCCTTTAGATGGTAAAGACTCTCCCATTTTTAAAATTGTAGATGAGAATGATAAAGTTTTGCTCAAGCTTGAAGGAGAGCAAACTGAAGAGATTAAACCCCTTCCCAGAGGGACGCTTTTGACCAAAACAGTTGAAGAAAAAGAGGTTAATGTAAAATTTACCCAAGTTAACTTTCATAGTGAGAAGGGGTGGAGGATGGACTACAACCAAGATGAGCACTCCGTACTACTTACAGACTATGAGTTTTTAGCTAAAGTAAGGCAAGCAGAGGGAACGATCACTAGTGAAGATATGTTTTCTGTGCTTCTAGAAACAACACGTACAACTTCCGCACGAGGACAAACAGAAAAGTATGTTATCAAGAAAGTACTTCGTCATCGCGTGATTCAAGGGAAAAAATTGATCTAGCTTTGGTAGAAACTAATGATTCAGCAACAGCTTTTACAAATCGTTTTTTGGTTGGGGGTGCTTGTAAGTCTCCCGACCTTCTATCGCTTTGTTTATGCTGGTTCCGCGTTGTTGTGGCGTAAAATTTTTCCTACAAAAATCGTAGAACTAAGGTTTTACAGTGCTGAACGCATGCTTGAAAAAACGATTACTATCCACTTAGATGCTAAAGATGGAAAGAAGATCGTTGAGCTAATTGATGATGCAACCGCGCACAGGCAGTCAAATAATGAGCGGTGATAAAAAAAGCATTTTAAGTAGTAATTCTGGTCTAACAACAGGCGGGATTGGCGCAGTTCTAACTACATTGGTACCACTATTGGCGCCTGACCCTAATAGTGAATGGAGAGCTTTTTTGTATGCCCTCGCCCCATTAGTGTCAGCAATGCTAACCTACATTATGTTGTATGTTATCAATCGACATGGACTTGAGTCTCCAGCCGAAGCCGCCCTAAGAAATCGCCTTGAGCGAGATTTAAAAGGTATTGATGAGCAACTGAAAAGCCCTCATCTAAGCGAGAAATTTAAAGCTGAGCTTATTGCTGATCGGGAAGAAACTGTTAGAAAGATTGTTAACATTGGTAAGAATGTAGAAGTTTTACCTATTGAAGTTACTAAAGAAGAATAAAACGGCCCTTAGGCCGTTTAGAATATTCAAGAGGTTCACAATTCCATCTCGAGACGAACATCAAGCATTGAGAGACAGCCATCGATAAAGCCCTCTGCCATCTGGATCTCTATCCGTATCAATTTCTCATCTTTTTTACGTGCCTTTGCAATCTTCCGTTTCGAGATGCCGTATAGGTAATGAGCCACAATCAGAGAATGTTCGTACGGTTTTTTCTTTTTTAGTAAAGCAAGGCAGCTCTCAATGATAAGAGCGTCATCGTCTGTACAAGAAATTCGTGTTTTACTTATCTGCGGCATAAGCCCCTTAAAACCAGCTGCTATAGGTGAATAGTCTACCCCAGAGCTATCACTCGCAGCCCATGCCCCCCACCGCTCAAGAACCATCTGAATATCACGCACCATCTTTACTATCTCTTATTACGTAAATCTTCACGCCCAACCGACCACCAGGAACGAGCTGACCGCGCACAATATTGATTTCATCAAACTGCTCGTCGTCTATAAGTAGTCCGGCATGCGTCAGCGCATCCAGTGGTGCTTTCAGGATATTGTCCAGGTCACGACGGCGCTTATCCGGTGGCTCTGCAATCACCTTTATCGCCAGCCTTCCGGACAGGTTTGATTTTAACCGCTGCCGGCGAACAATTAGCGCCACATCACGGCGATAACGCTCACCGACTTTTGATACAAAATATGTGTTGCCACGACGTCGCCAGTAAGTATTCACCGTCGGCGGATAAGGCAAAACAAACTCAATACGCATCAATAACCTCTTTTACCCAAGCACGCCGGTTGCAAAGGCGTGATCAAGAAAACGAAAAATTAAATCAACCTGGGAACCATGCTTTTCTTCGAACGCCAGCGGATCCGCATGAAGTTCGTTGTGATGTTCCCGGCACAACGGTAGCGTGAAAATATCGTGGGCCTTTGTTCCCATCCCTCCCTGACCGTGACCAATCAGGTGATGGGGATCGTCGGCTGGCTGACCACAACACGCACACGGCTGTGTCTTCACCCAGCGCGTATATTTCTCATTTACCCAACGGCGACGTTTAGGTCGCCTCATGAAAGATTCCGGAGAGTCCGGATCAACGGCAATGCTGACCACCGCCTTTTCCAGTGGTGGGTTCTGTTGCTGGTGGAAGTGAGGCAACGGCGCAAGATTTTTTGTGCGCTGCTTTAGTATGCTGGTGGCGGTCTGCTCTCCCGGTACGATGTCGCTTTCGCGGTACACCGCGCGGATTTTTTCCGCACGTAACCCCAGAGAACGACGTAATACTGCCTCCGGAAGCGCGTCCGCCACTTGATTGCAGACCGCCCACCAGGATAATTCAGCCAGCGATAACTCCCGCTCCTGCGTGCCATTCATTGCATGGCGTATGACGTCAATCATCCATGCTGCCAGGTTTTGTTGAGCAAGTTGCTCAAGTGATTCGGATGTCTGGTCACGCAGCTGGTTATCGCAGTGCCAGCACAACACCATCGCGCCGGTGCCGTAACGATGTATGACGGTTTCACTGTGATGATAGTCACCATGAGGCCACTGGCAGGATTTGACATGACGCAACAGCCAGCCAGACAGTGCACCAGCGCCGCCAGCAGCACGAATCACACGCTCATTGCTGAAAAACCGCAGTAATGATTTATCCTCCGCCAGCGGCTGGCGAACGGCAGGGACGATGCCGGACGGCAGACCACGCATGCTTTTCGGTTCCGGCTCCACCAGCACTCGAGGGTTATGGAATACCTGCATGGATTCACGGCCTGGTTTAAGGACCACCAGCCCAAGTTCCGGTACCGGAACAGGTCGAAGTAATACCCGCACGTTACCTCCAGATGCGTTGCTGGAATGTGCGGGACGGACGCGGTGGGCGCTCGGAGTACGGCAGCCTGACGTAGATTATCCAGTGACGATAATCGAGGCTGAGGGCTTTCTTAACCTCGTATCCACGCCTGCGGTAACACTGAATTATCCATTCAGCCTGCTCTTCAGTGCATGGAGGATGCTGGAACCAGTCTGATTTGAATGCGTGAAAACGCCGTCCGCACCTACTGGCAAAGACGGCAGAATCATTAGAATTGTGTAATTTGGTATCGTGCGCCATCGGTTGTCTCTGCTGGCGCAGCAGGTGCCAGTTGTTCAGGCTGGCGTGCGAATTGTAAACCAGAATGCCAGGAAAAAACAAAACCCGCCGAAGCGGGTTACGTGCGGGTGCGTTGAGGATGCCTGACACATCAGAGGTGGCGAGGGATTTCTCCCCCGCCAGGTCTCTTACTCCTCAGGTTCGTAAGCTGTGAAGACAGCGACCTCCGTCTGGCCGGTTCGGATTCGTACCTCGCAGAGGTCTTTCCTCGTTACCAGTGCCGTCACAATGACGGTTAAACAGATGACGATCAGGGCGATTAGCATCGCCTTTTGCTGCTTCATAGCCTGCTTCTCCTTGCCTTTCGGCGCGTAAGAGGCTAACCTAGATTTGCCGTTCATAGATTGAGCCTCAGATTAATGTTAAGCGTCTTGCCGGACGCGTAATGTTAACTGGGGCTTTTCTCTATCTGCCTTTCAGTGTTCATGCCTGAGACAGATAGCCTCAAGCACCCGCAGCCATTCTACTTAACTCACGTCACCTCGCCAATATGAAATCAATCAGAAAGGTGATCCATAAAATCACTCCTTCTCTTCTTTTCCGTAGTGGAGTTGGCCAATTTTGATAAGAGGGCGTCCCTGAGATTTGCGGTGTAGATTGGTATCGCGCAGAGAATACACACAGCCACAATATTCCTGCTGATAGAATTTTTCGCGCTTGCTGATTTCAATCATACGGGACGAGCCGCCCTGCTTGCGCCAGTTATAATCCCAGTACACCATACCCGGATAATGCGCAACAGCTCGCCGCCCACACTCGTTAACCTGCTGCATATTTTTCCAGCGTGAAATGCCCAGTGAACTACTGATCACACTGAAACCATTTTCAGCAGCGTACAACGCTGTCCGCTCAAAACGCATGTCAAAACACATGGTACAACGGATCCCCCTCTCAGGCTCCCATTCCATTCCTTTGGCACGTTCAAACCAGTTGTCGGTGTCGTAATCAGCATCGATAAACGGCACGCCGTGTTGTTCAGCAAAGCGAATATTTTCATCCTTACGAATTAAATACTCTTTCTGAGGATGAATGTTCGGGTTGTAGAAAAAGATGGTGTAGTCGATTCCCGAGGCCTGAAGCGCCTCCATCACTTCACCGGAACATGGAGCACAGCAAGAGTGCAGTAGTAGTTTGTTTGCCCCGTTTGGGAGCTCCAATTTAGGCCGTTTGAAATCAGCAATAGTCATAAATATTTTTATTGGGGTCATGAAAATAGCACAGAGTGTAGCATCAGAGCAGGGCTATCGGGAATATATGTCTAAATCTGGTAATATCTGGTTTTGACGCAAAGCGGACAACCACGCTGGCTCTACCCTGCGCCATGAAAATGTCAATTCACATCTGAACTAATGCTCTTTAATCTAGTAACGTCTAAAATACCTAACATTTCCTTGATAAAATGCCAGTACACGCTGCATAGCTTCGCTCTTCCGGCACTCGCGACAGATTATGTTCATACGCCTGTCGTAGCGGCGTATTTCGCCGTCTGGTAACGACCAGATAAGGTCCGGATCAACCACTGCAGGTTTCTTCAGCTTTGCCCTTGAGAGCTTTTTACGGGCATTTTGCCAGTCCTTACGCGCCTGTTCAGACGGGAATAACCCGTAACCAGAGTTGTATACATCGCCACTGGCAACCAGTTCTCTGGCCAGAACGCTCATCAGATATCTTGTCGCACCTGTCTTGGCTTCCAGTTGCCGTAACGTCTCGCGCCCACTCCGGCGTACTAGCTCAACAACCTGCCCTTTAATTTTTTCCCGCTCTTCTTGTGTAAATACTTTTGCCATAAGCACCTCCGGCAATCACTTTTCCGATACAACACGGCGGGAAGAATCAGTAATCTGTCGAACAATATCCCGGTGCTTGTTCAACTCCCGCAGCGCGGCGCAGACTCGCTCCCACTTCTGAACATCACTTTTCGCCCTGCGCAGCGCCAGGTTTGCCCTGCGAAGGGACGGAAAAATCAGCTCATCTGCTTGCGTTTCGGTAAACGATGGCAACGGCTGCACAATGTCCGCCACAGTTTCTGTTTTAATTTCTTCCTGTGTTGCGGCTTCCCGGACTGGTAACGCAGCACCTGCTGGCTGAGGAAAGGCCTTACCATCACTTTCCGTTACCAGCGCGGCTTTCGGCTCTGCTGGTAAATTATCGCCCGGCATGCAGTAACGAAATTTACCGTTCTGATTAACGCGTGCCAGCCGCCCCGTTGCGGTTACCACCGCCAGCGTGGAAGCAACCTTGCGAGTACTGACACCGAACTTACCCGCCAGTTCCTCACACGTTTTAGCCCCATCCTGACCGATAAACTCAATCATCATGTCTGCGGTAACTTTTTGTTCGACCTCCCCGGTCAGCATATCCTGTGCTTCAGATTTTACTGGCCGCTCTTCGGTTACCCGGGATTCACCTTCGCCAGCCAGAAACCAGGTGTGACCAGTTTTATCAACGACGCCATTTCTTTTGAGTTCCCACAGCTCGTTAACAGCCTCTTCACGACTGATTCCAAGGCGAGCTGCCACCACATGTGAAGAGGCTTTTTTCAGTGCTTTCAGTGCGTCAGATACGGTTTCCATTAAAATTTCCTCCGGACAAAATTACTTCACAACCCTCATATTGCTGACATTTGGACGCCAGCTATCCCAGTTAAACGTCACCCATCGACCACCGTTCATGGTCATGCGGTCCATAATCCTCTCACCAAGAAGCGTACTCATTGCGGCATGATTCAGGTTTGTTAACATCCCGACACTGCACAGTGATGCTGTCCGGCGATCAATTATCTGGTGCAATACCACCTGCTCGTTTTTCGTCTCCCGCTGAACGCCTATTTCATCCAGGACCAGCAAATCAACCCCGCAAAGCTCCTGTAAAAATTTTTCCCCGGATTTGCCGTTGTCGTAGCTGTCATGCAACACGCTCATGACGTCAGACACGGTGACGATAATCACGCTGCGCCCCTTCACCATCAGCCGGTTGCCCATCGCCGCTGCAAGGTGATTTTTCCCGGTGCCGGTTTTACCGCTGAACACAAAATTCGTGCACCCGGTCATCAGTTCGTCAGCTATGGATTTGGCCTGGCTCAGCGCGTATTTTTGCCCGTCGTTCTGCACCTGATAATTTGCAAACGAGCATTTGCTGTGCAGAGGCTGGATGCCCGAACGATTCAGGATTTTTTCCACCCGCAACTGGCGATTCTGGCGGTTAATCTCCTCGCTGCGTTTTCGTCCTTCAGCAAGTTGCCATTCCCGCCACTCCTCCACCGTCCGGTACGGTGGAACCGACCCCTGTGGTGCAAGTCTGCGAATACGTTCAAGAACCCCAACTGCCGCAATGTTTTTCATGACACGTCACCCCCTGAATCCCGGCGGTATTTCAGTGTCCGGTTCAGAAATGTGATTCACGCAACGCTGCGCAGGCGAACGCCCCAGGCGGATAACCAGTTCATCCCATTTTTCCCGGAGTTTTGCCGGACTCATGATGTTTTTTACCCAGAACGAATCCCGCTGGAGACGCCCAAACATTTCACAAATTTGTCTGTGAGTTCTGCCATCCAGCATCCGCATTGTGCGAACGTCATTGGCCCATGCTGTCCAGTTGGGTTCTTTCGGTCTAGTGATCTCGCCATCATCGCTGGCCGCCTGCTCGTAAAGACTCACGATTCGTCCCCAGATCCACTGTGCGCACACCAAATCTTCCTGACTTCCCCACTGGCGTTTTTTCGCACTGAACACAACCGCGTCAGGGTGTCGGGTTAAAAAATCCTGTTCAGCCGTCTGCGGGTCCGGTTGCGAAGCGTCCGGACAAGAAGATCTTTTATCTGACGGATCAGGTTTTAATACTGACGGATCGGGGTCAATCATCGCCCCCCTAATCGGCAGTTTTTTATCAACAGTTGATCCATCAAAATTTGACGGGTCAACCGTTGAGGGGTCAATATTTGACGGGTCAACTGTTAACGGGTCATTTTTTGCCGGGCTAATTTTTCTTTTCGGTTTATATGACTCACGCGCCGCCGCCGCAGCTGCTTCGAGTTTTTCCACATTAAGCCGATAGATATTGCTTACATTACGCCCACCGACCTTACGCTCTTCCTTCGTCAGCCAGCCCTCTTTCGCCAGTTCTGCAATAGCCGATTTCACTGTGGATTCACTTCTTGCACCGATCTGACGCCGGATAGTTTCAATGGCAGGCCATGACACGCCCTCGTCATTGCTGTAGTCTGCAAGACGGGCCATAACCGCCACCCTGGATAAGATCATGCCGGTGAAGGCGCACCCTTCCCAGACAAGACCATGAAGCTTGCTGCTCATAAAACCCCCGAACACCGTGCTTTTAGTGCATCACCACAGCATTCCCTGCCGGGCCGCCGCGATTCATCTGGTCATACAAAACAACCGCTGACGCAACAAAATCATCGACATCCTTCACCAGCCGATCCCTCCGTTCGACGATCTCACGGTAATATTCAGAACTGTGGCTGCGCATACGGGCCACCAGCAAAGGCGGCATCGCCTTTTCGATCGCCGGTAACAGAGCCTGCATTTTTTCAACAGCATCAGGGGTGTCTTTATCCAGCCAACGGAAAATTTTCTGGGTATTACGGGCCAGGGCTTCCGGATGGCTGTCGTCATACAGTTCCGGGAACGTCATTCCCAGCTCGAAATACGCTTTGGTAATTTTCGCAGCCGGTACTTTTTCGCCGTCCGGATGCGCCCAGGCATTCATCGCCATGCGGATGTGTTCATGCTTGATTTTCATGAATCAACTCCCATCAGCTTTTTCGTAGTAGTTTTATTCCTGCCAATAGTTAAAATTGCATCGGCAGAAAATAATCCGTTTGATGCAAGAGCGATTTTTTCAGCGTAATTTGTTTCGCCGGTATATTCTGTGCGAGGCAATTTTCCGTTATCCATCCATTTATAGATTGCTCTTTGGCTGACACCACAAACGTCGGCCACAACAGCAACGCGAACAGTTTTGATTACATCTTCAAGTGTTTTCTGGTTCATATCACCCTCACAATGTGAACTTTGAGTACATGCTATAACAGAACTGACAGTACATTCAAGAGCGAATATCATTGAACTTATGGTTCATGAAGATAAAGCGCGTAAAGAGTTCGCCAGTAGGCTTGCGCTAGCCTGTGAAAACGCTGGTTATGAACAACATGGAAGGCAGGCAGAAATTGCCCGTCGAATGAAATTAACACCAAAAGCGGTTAGCAAATGGTTTAATGGCGAAACAATTCCTCGCCGGGAGAAATTAAGGGAATTAGCAACACTAATAGGAACAACACCAACCTATCTTTTGGGAGAGGATACAGAAGAAAGTGGACAGGTACGTTTCTATCAGGAGTTAAATCCAAGACAAAAAATCATCATTGACCTTCTGGACGAGCTCCCTGACAGTGAGACAGATGAACTTTTAAAAACTCTTGAAGAGAAAAAACAGAAGTACAATGCAATTTACGAAGAGTTAGCACGAAAGAAAAAACAAAAAGCCTCTTAAACCAGCATAAATCCGGTAGCGCCTTCCTCCGGGTTTGTGCTTCACTTTATCCCATCTCATTTTTTTACACACAAAATGTACTAAAAGTACTTTACAAAAATGAACGCAAAGTACATTATATACCTGCCACCCACCCCGCCCCACAGAATGCAGGGCAATACTTCGAGTTACCAGGCAGTGGTCAGGGGTTAAGTAGCCAGCCCGAGGCGTAAGAACATGACGGCAGGGTTCAACTTTAATAACTATGCAGCAGGTTTTTGTTCCGCTACCCCGGCGTTAAGGGGAAACAGAGGATTTCTCAGTGGGCGAAGTCAAACATCAGAATGGAAGGCATCCCGGGATCGGCAAAGAAGCAGCAATGGCGCTTTATATTGACATCAGCGCCATTGCCGGACAGGTAAGAATTATCAGAGCGGTAACTAAGCGGTATGCGCCTTTACTTCAGAAAGTCTCTGGTGAGTGCACCGAAGATATTGTCAACGATTTCGTCATCGAACTGCGAGGACTCATCTTCAGTTACAAGGTGACCACAATTTTTGCAGATGGCTCCCGCGAAACTGTCAGAGCCCTGCGGCTTAAAGGATGTGTCAAAGACTTCGCCACCACATTCTGGGCAAGAAAACTTGATTGTACTCATAACCAATTTCCTCTCGAGTAACAGACCCCTCAGAGGATACCACCTCGCCTGACGTGGTTAAAAGCAGGCAACGCTAACCACAAGGAGCCGACATGCAGAAACGAGAACCCGTCATCATCGCGCCAGACTATACCGATGATGAACTTTATGAGTGGATGCGCCAGAAAATTAATGCAGCGCAGGATCTGAAATGGGCCAATGAAGCCAGGGCTAAGCAGGCTGAAAATCTGTCCGCTCTGGAGCAGGATATCACCAATCTGGAAAAAGCAGCGGCATTAAGCATTGCCAGAATGATTACATACCCGCGTTAATAGCTAACCAACGAAGCTAAGGTTGGTAATTAAGGAGTTCTCCACGGGTGAAGTGGAGTGCGTGCGCCGGACACGGGTGAACATCCGGCACTGACAGTTTACTGAAAGGATATTTCTCTGAAAAGTCAGAGCATAACGCGAAAGCACACGGAGAAGCTCGTCTCTCTGTACTTTGTCGTTAAATTTAATTCGATCGTGCGCTTCCGGTTGTGGCAATCCGCGAAATGGCGCGGCGGTAAGTATGGCGGGGTTATTCCTTCCCCTTGAGGACACCGGGTTGTCAGGCTGACCATACGCTTAAGTGACAGCCCCGCCACAATATCCATGTGTAGTCTTTGGTGGCATCAGTTCTACTCCGTGACTGCTCTGCCACCCTTTTTAAAGTGAATTTTGTGATGCAGTGAATGCGGCTAAGCGCACGCGGAACAGTTAAAACCAAAAACAGTGTTATGGGTGGATTCTCTGTATCCGGCGTTAATTGTTAACTGGTTAACGTCACCTGGAGGCACCAGGCACCGCATCACAAAATTCATTGTTGAGGACGCGATAATGGAAACGTTATTACCAAACGTTAATACGTCTGAAGGTTGTTTTGAAATTGGTGTCACTATCAGTAACCCTGTATTTACTGAAGATGCCATTAACAAGAGAAAACACGAACGGGAGTTATTAAATAAAATATGCATTCTTTCAATGCTGGCCCGTTTACGTCCGATACAAAAAGGATGCTGGCAATGAATACAGCATTTGCACTTGTTCTGACAGTTTTTCTTGTTTCCGGAGAGCCAGTTGATATTGCAGTCAGTGTTCACAGGACAATGCAGGAGTGTGTGACTGCAGCAACCGAACAGAAAATTCCCGGTAACTGTTACCCTGTCGATAAAGTTATTCACCAGGATAATAGCGAAATCCCGGCAGGTCTTTAAAACAGTTCCGTAATAAACATCCGATTTCATTCTTATATGCCAGCAATGGCAGGGATTTGTTCACCCTTAAATCTGTAATGAGGTAAAACAAAATGAGTAAAGTCTTTATTTGCGCCGCCATTCCGGACGAACAGGCAATAAAGGAAGAAGGTGCAGTCGCTGTAGCCACTGCCATTGAAGCCGGTGATGAACGTCGCGCCCGCGCAAAATTTCACTGGCAATTCCTGGAGCATTATCCGGCTGCTCAGGACTGCGCTTATAAATTTCTTGTTTGCGAGGATAAACCCGGTATACCCCGCCCTGCCCTCGATTCATGGGATGCTGAATATATGCAGGAAAACCGCTGGGATGAGGGGGCTACTTCCTTTGTCCCGGTTGAGACTGAATCAGATCCGATGAACGTCCCTTTTGACAAGCTGGCCCCTGAAGTACAGAACGCTGTCATGGTTAAGTTCGACACATGTGAAAACATCACCGTTGATATGGTGATTAGCGCGCAGGAATTGTTGCAGGAAGACATGGCAACATTCGACGGACATATCGTTGAAGCGTTGATGAAAATGCCAGAAGTTAACGCCATGTATCCGGAGCTTAAGCTGCATGCCATCGGGTGGGTTAAGCATAAATGTAAGCCTGGTGCCAAATGGCCCGAAATTCAGGCAGAGATGCGCATCTGGAAAAAACGTCGCGAAGGTGAACGCAAGGAAACCGGAAAATACACGTCTGTTGTTGATCTCGCCCGCGCCAGAGTCCACCGACAGCACACTGAAAACTCAGCAGAAAAAATCCCCCCTGTCACTGCAGTCATTCGTCGCGAATATAAGCAGACATGGAAAACACTGGATGACGAACTGGCCTACGCTCTCTGGCCTGGTGATGTGGATGCCGGAAACATTGACGGCAGCATCCATCGCTGGGCAAAAAATGAAGTTATCGACAACGACCGCGAAGACTGGAAGCGTATCTCGGCATCAATGCGCAAACAGCCTGATGCCCTTCGCTACGACCGCCAGACTATTTTTGGCCTTGTCCGTGAACGTCCGATCGACATTCACAAAGACCCTGTGGCACTGAACAAATACATTACTGAATACCTGACTACAAAGGGCGTGTTTGAAGATGAAGGAAGAAATCAGAGCGCAACTGATACTCTCTCGTCGCCAGTACCAGAAACTGATGCAGTGGAAACGGCAATTCCGGACAACGAAAAAACCGAATGCAAAGTGGAAGTCGAACCATCTGTAGAGCGTGAGGGGCCGTTCTACTTCTTCTTCACCGACAAGGATTGCGAAAAATACGGTCGCGCAAACAAACTTTCTGGTCTGGATAAGGCGCTGGCTGCCGGGGCTACTGAAATCACAAAAGAAGAATATTTTGCCCGAAAAAATGGCACATACACAGGCTTACCGCAAAATGCAAATACCGCACAAAATTCTGAACAACCAGAACCGGTAAAAGTTACCGCTGACGAAGTAAAGAAAATTATGCAGGCAGCCAATATCAGCCAGCCTGACGCCAATCAGTTGCTCGCCGCATCACGTGGTGAATTTGTTGCAGGGATTAGCGACCCGAATGATCCGAAATGGGTGAAGGGGATTGAAACCCGCGATTCTGTGAACCAGAACCAGCAAGAAACGGAACAGAACGACCAGAAAGCGGAACAAAACAGCCCAAATGCGTTACAAAACGAGCCAGAAACGAAACAGCCTGAACCAGTGGCGCAACAGGAACCGGAAAAAGTCTGCACCGCCTGCGGTCAGACCGGCGGCGGCAACTGCCCTGATTGTGGCGCGGTGATAGGCGACGCAACATACCAGGAAATATTCGATGAAGAGAATCAGCCTGAAGTTCAGGAAAATGATCCGGAGGAAATGGAAGGTACTGCACATCAGCACAAGGAGAACACTGGCGGCAATCAGCATCATGCCAGCGATAGTGAAACTGGCGAGGCGTCAGACCCCTTAATTAAGGCGAACAGTCATCATAATCTCACATCCACCAGCAGAGCGGGGATTCATCTGATGATCGACCTTGAAACCATGGGAAAAAATCCCGATGCCCCGATTATCTCAATAGGTGCAATATTTTTCGATCCGCAAACCGGAGATATGGGACCGGAATTTAGTAAGACTATCGATCTGGAAACTGCTGGCGGAGTCATTGATCGGGACACCATTAAATGGTGGCTTAAACAATCACGCGAAGCGCAATCTGCCATTATGACCGATGAAATCCCGTTAGATGATGCACTGTTACAATTGCGGGAATTTATCGACGAAAACTCCGGTGAATTTTTTGTTCAGGTCTGGGGAAATGGAGCCAACTTCGACAACACGATTTTGCGCCGTTCATACGAACGGCAGGGGATCCCCTGCCCGTGGCGTTACTACAACGATCGCGATGTACGCACAATCGTTGAGCTGGGGAAAGCCATAGACTTCGATGCCAGAACGGCTATTCCATTCGAAGGTGAGCGCCATAATGCACTTGATGACGCCCGTTACCAGGCAAAATACGTTTCAGTTATCTGGCAAAAACTGATCCCGAGTCAGGCTGATTTTTAATGTTCAACCCTGATCGCCGCTAACCGCATATAGTTAGCGGCGGTTATGAGATATAGCCATGAGCAGCTTATTTTTAACCGAAGATGAATTGCTAATATTAACGGGCTGCAAATATGCAAGCCACCAGCGAAAATGGTTAATGGAAAACGGGCTTCCGTTCTATACCAATCGTAGTGGCAAACCGATTGTCAGCCGGGATCTATTTACCTGCAATAAAACTTTACCACCACGCGAGGTAGAGCCGAATTTTGGTGCGATCTGATGGGAAGACGAAGGAAAAATCCTGAACACGAAAAATTACCTCCAAATGTATACCCAAATAAATATAGTTATGTATGGAAACCAACATCCAGAGAATCTGTAACACTAACCGCCATCAAGGATAGTTTAGCTGCTTTATGGAAAAAGTATGAGGAAACTATAAATAATCGCGATCGTGCAATGACATTCGGTCGCTTGTGGGAAAAATTCCTCGCCAGCGCCTATTACAGTGACCTCAGTCCAAGAACACAAAAAGATTATCTGCAACATCAAAAAAAGTTGCTTGCCGTATTCGGTAAGGTGCCGGCAGATTCCATAAAACCAGAACACATCCGTCGATACATGGACAAGAGAGGGGAACAGAGTAAAACGCAAGCCAACCATGAAAAAAGCAGTATGTCCCGCGTTTACAGTTGGGGGTATGAGCGAGGGTACGTGAAGGCTAACCCATGTGCAGGTGTAAGTAAATTCAAGGCCAAAAACCGCGAACGATATGTAACCGACAAAGAATACCAGGCAGTATTAAGCGTTGCACCTCTTCCTGTTTTTATCGCAATGGAAATTGCCTATCTGTGTGCAGCGAGGGTTTCCGATGTGTTATCGCTGAAATGGGAGCAGATTGGAAACGACGGGATCTTTATCCAGCAAGGGAAAACAGGAAAAAAACAGATAAAAGCATGGAGTCCACGATTACAGGCGGCGATCGAAAAAGCAAAACAGTTACCAACATCCGCCTATGTAATCAGCAATCAATACGGCAACCGATATATGTACAAAGGCTTTAACGAAATGTGGGTAGAAGCAAGAAATCGCGCAGGCAAAATTTCAGGTATTTTAACCGACTTCACCTTTCATGATCTGAAGGCGAAAGGAATTTCAGACTATGAAGGAAGCAGTCGGGATAAGCAACTTTTCTCTGGTCACAAAACCGAGGGGCAAGTGCTAATCTATGACAGGAAGGTTAAAGTTTCACCGACACTTGATGTCCCGTTACCTGAAAATATTCCAAGAAAATATTCCAAGTAATTCCAAGTGTGATTTTTGTCACTGACTTAATGATGTATAAGTGATTGAATTTTGGCGGAGAGAGGGGGATTTGAACCCCCGGTGGAGTTGCCCCCACTCCGGTTTTCGAGACCGGTCCGTTCAGCCGCTCCGGCATCTCTCCGTTCAGATGGTTGCCATGATGTCAGGAAATTTGGCATTTTAACAGTCCCTGTCCGTGCAATTTTGTTCAAGTGACGAGTTTGCGAGCAAAACGATGATTAAGTGGCCCTGGAAAGTACAAGAATCAGCACATCAAACTGCCCTTCCCTGGCAGGAAGCACTATCGATCCCCCTTTTAACGGGTCTGACGGAACAGGAACAAAGCAAATTAGTCACTCTTGCCGAACGTTTTTTACAGCAAAAGCGGCTTGTTCCTTTACAGGGCTTTGAACTGGATTCATTAAGAAGCTGCCGGATAGCACTTCTATTTTGCCTGCCCGTTCTGGAGTTAGGACTGGAATGGCTGGATGGTTTTCATGAAGTCTTAATTTATCCTGCGCCATTTGTGGTCGATGATGAATGGGAAGACGATATCGGTCTGGTGCATAACCAACGTATTGTTCAGTCAGGTCAGAGCTGGCAGCAAGGGCCTATCGTTTTGAACTGGTTGGATATACAAGATTCTTTTGATGCATCTGGTTTTAACCTGATTATTCATGAAGTCGCTCATAAGCTGGACACCCGTAACGGCGATCGCGCCAGCGGAGTTCCCTTTATTTCGTTGCGTGAGGTTGCTGGCTGGGAACACGATCTTCATGCTGCAATGAACAACATTCAGGAAGAAATCGAATTAGTTGGTGAGAATGCGGCGAGCATTGATGCTTATGCTGCCAGTGATCCTGCTGAATGTTTTGCCGTACTTTCTGAATATTTCTTTAGCGCCCCAGAACTTTTTGCTCCTCGTTTCCCTTCATTGTGGCAACGTTTCTGTCAATTTTATCAACAAGATCCTTTGCAGAGACTGCATCACGCTAATGATACAGACTCGTTTTCGGCGACGAATGTTCATTAATTAACAACTTTGCAGATTAATTAACCAATTGAAATGGCTTATGAAATTTAGTGTTGACAGACAAGATACCGCTAAGTAATATGCGCTCCGTTCACACGATTCCTCTGTAGTTCAGTCGGTAGAACGGCGGACTGTTAATCCGTATGTCACTGGTTCGAGTCCAGTCAGAGGAGCCAATTTTCTGTTTTCATGCATCCTTGCAAATCTTTATCTGATGTTGATTCAACAGGTTAGTGTGAAAACTCTTCTCGGTGCATTTTGATTTTACCCTACGCATCGGGAAAAATTGGTGGTCAAATCTGGGGTCAGGTTAGTTCGATAATGGAGTGCCCCCCATATGTTCCTTACCGACGCAAAAATCCGCACCCTCAAGCCTTCTGATAAACCCTTTAAAGTCTCCGATTCTCACGGTCTGTATCTGCTGGTCAAGCCGGGTGGCTCCCGCCACTGGTATCTCAAATACCGTATTAGCGGTAAAGAATCCCGCATTGCGCTGGGTGCCTATCAAGCCATCTCCCTGTCTGATGCGCGACAGCAACGTGAAGGTATCCGTAAAATGCTGGCGCTGAATATCAACCCGGTACAGCAGCGGGCTGCTGAACGTGGCTCACGAACACCGGAGAAAGTTTTTAAAAACTTGGCGCTGGCGTGGCATAAAAGTAACAGGAAATGGTCGCAGAACACCGCCGACCGTCTGCTTGCCAGCCTGAACAATCACATCTTTCCGGTCATCGGGAACCTACCTGTATCAGAACTTAAACCCCGTCATTTCATTGACCTGCTGAAAGGGATCGAGGAAAAAGGTCTGCTGGAGGTTGCGTCCCGCACACGGCAGCACCTGAGTAACATAATGCGCCATGCGGTCCATCAGGAGTTAATCGATACGAACCCTGCAGCAAACCTTGGCGGCGTGACCACACCTCCTGTCAGACGGCACTATCCTGCCCTGCCGCTGGAGCGGCTGCCTGAACTGCTTGAACGTATTGGGGCATATCATCAGGGCCGTGAACTGACCCGGCATGCCGTTCTGCTGATGCTGCATGTGTTCATTCGCTCCAGTGAACTGCGTTTCGCCCGCTGGTCAGAGATTGATTTCACAAACCGAGTCTGGACGATACCCGCGACGCGAGAACCCATTATTGGCGTGCGTTATTCCGGCCGCGGGGCAAAAATGCGAATGCCGCATATCGTCCCCCTCTCAGAACAGTCCATCGCCATTCTGAAACAGATTAAGGATATCACCGGTAATAATGAACTGATCTTCCCCGGCGACCATAACCCGTATAAGCCAATGTGTGAAAACACGGTCAATAAGGCACTGCGGGTGATGGGTTACGACACGAAAAAGGATATCTGCGGTCACGGCTTCCGGGCAATGGCATGCAGTGCGCTGATGGAATCGGGTTTATGGGCAAAGGACGCAGTAGAACGCCAGATGAGTCATCAGGAGCGCAATACCGTGCGCATGGCTTATATTCATAAGGCAGAGCACCTAGAAGCCCGCAAAGCGATTATGCAGTGGTGGTCGGATTATCTGGAAGCATGCCGAGAATCTTATGCACCGCCTTATACAATTGGTAAAAATAAGTTTATCCCATAGTATACTAACGAATCCCTCACTCTGGCAAATTACCACCACCTCCACAGGAGGTGGTTCTATATAGACTTTTATCAACTTCATGACGAAAAACACCTATTTTATCCCAAAAGAAGACAATAGAGTCACAGAGGAATCAAAGAGCGACTCAATTGTCTTTGGACAGTCTGGTTGTGAGGTTAGAAAACAGTTACTCCTACACCATTAAATAGGGCGCAATGCTCGCTAATTTCTCCCGGGTTTCTGTCAGTTCGCGTTCCGGCGTAGATTGCGCGATGATTCCCGCCCCCGCCTGTATCCAGCTGCGCTGGCTATCCTGAAATACGGAACGCAGAACTAGCGCCGCATCAAAGCGCGTATCGTCCAGCAGCAAGATTGCGCCGGAATAAAGCTCTCGCGGCGTCTTCTCAATTTGCATAATCGCGTTCAGAGCAGCATTTTTAGGGATACCTGAGGCGGTAATCGACGGAAACAGCACGGTAAACGCATCCCAGGCATCCTTGTTTTCCGAAAGCTGACCGCTCACGCCAGACCCCAGATGCTGAACGCTGCCGCGCTGGCGAACCGACATTAAATCTTCAACCACCACGCTGCCCGGCTGGCAAACAGCCTCCAGTTCAGCAATAGCTTCTTTGACAGAAAGGATATGCTCAAGCACCTCTTTACTGTCGTGCAGCAGTTCTGCCTCTTTCGCCTTATTATGCTCCGGGTTTCCCATGCGATCGCGGGTGCCCGCAAGCGGTTCAGTGACCACTTTATTGCCCGTCACTGACATCACCAGTTCCGGGCTAAAGCCCAGCGCTTCGCGTCCTTCCTGACGGAACATAAACGAGCGCACAGGCGTGTTTGCCTGCCGCCCGTATAACAGCGTGGCGGGCATATCAATCCGCGATGGCAGGGGAATGGCGCGCGAGACAATCACTTTGACATACTCGCCACGGCGGATCTCCGCAACGGCGCGCGCAACCTGTTGTTTATATGCCTCACCATTGAGGGCGGTATCCACCGCCAGTGGTGCGTTCTGCGTCGTTGTACCGGCCTCTTTTACCCACTCGCACAAACGTCGGCACCCGTCGGCGGAGTCCGCATAAACGGTGACATTTCCCTTTTCAAAAATAAGTTCTTCACGGGGAACGGTTAACGTCAGCAGCGGCCACTCCCCGGCGTTAAAGGCAATCCCCCGCGCATGCGCCGCAAAGTTGAACCCAACCTGTCCATATACCCGACGTCCTTTCACCTGAGGATGCGCCATAAAACGACGCGCGCAGTCGGCAATGGAATCCACCGCCCATTTTTGCTCCCCGGCATCATCAATAAATGTCGCCTGCGTTCCGTCGGCATCAATGTGCAGCCGTGCCTGGCACCCTTTGCCTAAATACCAACAGGGTTGACGCTCATAGACATAACACTCTTCTTCTGCGAACTGGCGTAAAACGCCAGAAATCGTCGGCAGCCATTGTTCCTCTGGTAACGCCAGATGTAGAAATTCACTGATTTTCATCCCTTACCTCTCTGTGTTATTCCCGGATCAATCAATTGCGCTTGTCATCAGTTCTCTTGCCGAATGCAGCCGGATATAAGCAACCCACGCCGCCAGCAACGTGAATGCCCCGGCAAACAGGAAGCAGGCCGCATAGCCAAAATGTTGAGCAACAACGCCACCGATAACGCCTGCCAGAATGGCGATTGCCGCATCAGTACATTGAAAGAGGGTGAAGTCGACACCGGCCTGCAAAGGCGATGAAAGCGACATCAGCGTGGCGTAAAGACAGACCAGCGCGCAGGCCAGCGAAATGGACTGGACAAGGACCAGACACTGGAGAATCTGCAGCAGCAGATGACCCGGCGCCATCATGAGAGTCATCACCACCGCCAGCAGCGCGATCCCCTGGACGCCATAAGCCGTCAACAGCGCTCTGCCGGGTGAGGTGTATTTCATCAGCAATCCGCCGGCCAGCGTTCCTGCTATGCCCGCTGCAATATTGCCGCCGCTGAACAGCGCGCCCAATGCGGACATGCTCAACCCATGATCCAACAACAGCGGTGCCAGAAGAGGCAGCACAAACCGCATGCCTGAATTCAGCATCAATACCAGCAGTAAGCCCAGGCGAGCCTGCTTCCTCCTTAGCGCATAACCTAACGCCGGAACATGCGGGATAGTCGCTGTTCGCGTCGGCTCCGTAATGCGCCACAGCGGGAGTGACAGCGCCATAATCAGCACCGCCATCATCAGCATGGCGACAGGCCAGCCGGATGCCGCCGACAGCATCAGGAACACCCCGCCGCCGCACATCATTCCCAGATAGCTGCCGCCGACCTGCACGCTGTTTCCCCAGCCGTAACCCGTGCGGGTCAGTTGATCGACACAAAAACCGTCGCTGGCGATATCAATGGTGGAGGCGACCGTGCCTGCCACCATAAACAGAACAAATAACGCGACGATTTGCGTATCGGGGAATCCCCCTTCTCGCCCAAACCAGCCAATCGCTGCGACAATAGTCAGGATCGCCGCTAGCGCGACCTGACCACGCAGGATTAACATGCGGGAACGGCGTTCCTGGCTACCGGGCGGAAGCCGCCAGCGCTCGATCCACGGCGCCCAAATAAACTTCAGCGCCCAGGGCAGCATAAACAGGGTTGTCGCACCGGCAAGCGCCAGCGAACCGCCAGCAGCGCGCACCAGCGCGGGTAAGGACTGCATAGACAGCGCCGATACCAGACTCTGCGTCACATAGACGCCGGCAATAGCAAAAATCACCCGCCCGGTCGTCAACGTCAGCGGTTTCACATTCGACTGAACATCACTCATGCACCCACTCTCCAGACGCGGAAACCCCGTCGTCGCGCCACACGCGCGCGGCCATTTGCGCCTGCCACAGCGCCTGATAACGTCCATGATGTGAGAGCAATTGCGCATGAGTACCCTGCTCAACCACCTGTCCCTCTTCCATCACCAGAATGTTTCCGGCCCCGGCGATGGTGGATAAACGGTGAGCGATGATAATCACCGTCCGGTTGTGAACCAGGTTATCGATCGCTTTTTGCACCGCCAGCTCGCTTTCAATATCCAGCGCGGCAGTCGGTTCATCGAGAATGACGACCGGCGCGTTTTTCAATAACGCTCTGGCAATGGAAATCCGCTGGCGCTCGCCGCCCGATAGCTGGCCGCCCATCTCTCCCATTGGCGTCAGCCAGCCTTGCGGAAGACGGGAAATAAACTCAAGGCACTGCGCCGCGCGGGCGGCCTCTTCTACCTCCTGCCGCGTCGCCTGTGGGCGCGCGATACGGATATTCGCCAGCAGCGTGTCATCAAACAGCCAGACATCCTGGAAAACAACAGAAATCAGGCTATTGAGCTGTTCCGGCGTCAGGCGGCGAATATCGACGCCGCCAATAGAAATCTGCCCTTGCTGCGGATCGGCATAGCGCATTAACAGTTTGGTGACCGTAGTTTTGCCTGCGCCGGAGGCACCCACCAGCGCGCTCATACTGGCTGCCGGGAACGTCAAAGAAACATGATTAAGCGCGTAGCCGTCGCCTTCTTCGTAGCGATAGCTGACGTTGTCAAAGCGGATATCGTAACGTTCCGGCATCTCGCTTTGCTCTGCGACGGGAAGCGGTGCTATCGCCATAAACTGCTCAATCCGTTGCAGGGCGCTGGCGATCAGTTCCACAACCGAGGTGTAGCTGATAAACATCGCCATCGGTTCTGCGAAGCGCATAATCATCGCGACGGCGGCAATCAAAAAGGCGAGGTTCAGAGTGCCCGTCACTACCCAGACGATCCCGGATAACACCACCACCTGTAGGCCCAACTCCACGACGCTGGCGATCAGCATCGTTGCGCCAGCGCCCTGACGGTGAGTGCGGGTCTGTAAGTTTTCCAGCGCATTGAAATGCGCCAGCAGCGCCCGGCTTTTATCGGCATCGCTGCCGCAGGTGCGCAATACCATCATCCCCTGAGCAAATTCAACGATATCGCCGCTCAGACGCTGGTGCGCTTCCCCCAGCGTCTGCATTTGTCGCCGCATCGCCGGGCGGCGCCAGTAATAAAACGGCACCAGCAGAGGGAAGATCAGCAACATCACCAGCCCCAGCCGCCAGTCTATCCACAATGTCGCCAGCGACGCCGTCAGCGGCGTGACAATGGTGAGCAGCAAAATATTGGCTATCGCAATAACATAATTGAGGTTTTCATCCACGCTGCCCAGCAGCAAGGCGTTCATTTCACCCGCCCTGCCGCGCTGGAGCTTCTCCAGCGGCACGCGGCGTAACTGCTCGCCAAGTCGCAGGCGCAACTCATGGGTAGCCTGCGCCAGATGACCACGGTATTCAAAGCCCAGGCCATACCAGCGTAGCACCAGCGTCACAATTGCGGCGACGCTGAAGGCCATAGCCCAGTTAAGAAGTTGCGGCGCGTCTCCCCGTAACAGCGCATCAATGATCGGATAAAGACAGGCAAAGGCGATCCCCTGCATGAATGCCGCCAGCAACAGCGCCAGCATACTGCGTCGCAGCATCCTGGCCTGACTGCCAACGCTGGAGATAAGCTGGCGCCAGATGACGCGCCAGGCCAGGTTATCCGCAGGATTATTGTCTTTCATTTTCCACCACCTCTTCCTGTGTTCCACCCGGCACCCAATGCTGCGCCTGCTGATAGTGTTGCCAGAGCCGTTGATACAGGCCGCCCTGCGCCAACAGTTGCGTATGGTTCCCCATTTCCCTGAGCTGTCCGTCGGAAAACAGCAATATCACATCGGCCTGAGTCACCATTGAGAGACGATGCGCGACCATGATGACCGTCCGGCCACGCATGGCCGCCGCGAGCGCCTTGATAAGCGCCGCTTCGTTTTCCGGGTCAGCAAACGCCGTCGCCTCATCGAGCACCAGGATGGGGCGATCCTGCAAAAGCGCCCGGGCGATAGTAATGCGCTGCCGCTGGCCGCCGGAGAGAAATACCCCACGTTCCCCGACTCGAGTGTTGTAACCTTCTGGCAGAGCGCTAATAAAATCATGGGCCTGCGCCACTCTGGCCGCCGCTATAACCGCCTCCAGCGGCGTATCCGGCGCGCCCAGACGAATGTTATTGGCTATCGTGTCGGCAAAAAGGAAGTTGTCCTGAAACACAAACGAGAGTTGCTTCATCAGGGTGTCCGTCTGCATATCACGCAGATCCACGCCGCCAATACGGATATGGCCTTTGTCCGGGTCGGCGTAACGCAGCAGCAAGCGCGCCACGGTGCTTTTTCCGGCGCCGCTTGGCCCGACCAGCGCCACAATTTGCCCGGCAGGCACATGAAAGCTCACCTCCTGCAACGCGGCGCCAGTACGCGCTTGCGGATAATGAAAGCTCACCTGCTCAAAGGTAATGCTCGCCTCTTGCGGCTGCTGGTCAGACTGCGGCAGCGATAACTCCGGCATCGCGAGAACCTGATAAATACGCTGAATGCTTAAACGCGTTTGCGCGACCAGGTTATTGAGCATCATCATTGGCATTACGGCTTCGGCCATTCCGCTGCCCAGCAGTAAAACGGCCACCCACGCGATAAAATCGAAACTGCCATAGTGCAACAGGCCGTATCCCGACCAGATCAGGACAAACAGGGTCGGGAGAGGATTCAGAATCGAGAAGGAAAAACGCGCTGAAAAACCGGCTTTGCGATACCAGGTTTTGAGCACATCGACCCACTCTTCAAGGGCGCGTTGATAGCGCAAAAAACTGGTGCTGCCGCTATCAAACGTTCTCACCACGGGCATGGCCTGCACGAACTCAATAACCGCCGCGCTAACCTGCTCGCGCGCCTTATGATAACGCTGAGCCATATTTTCCGAACGCTGGCGGGCGAGCACGAGAATAACCGATCCAAACGCCAGTACCCCCAGCGTCGCGATTGCCAGCCGCCAGTCCAGCCAGAACAAGATAACGATTGTCGCCAGCGGCATGATGATCGCGCGGGCATAGAGCGGCGTGCTGTCGGCCACAAAAATATGTAACGACTTCACGTCATCCAGCATCACTTTCGCCACTGACCCGCTGCCCATTTGCTGTAACACGCCAGGCGGAAGCTGCAATGCTTTACGGGCTAACCTGCTGCGCAGAATGTTCTCCAGATGAAAAGCCGCGTAATGAGAGGTGTTGAACGCCTGTAAGCGCAGAACAAAAGTTAAGACCACGCAGCCGATCACGCCGCCCAGCGGCCAGGCCGGAATAGCGTCAGGCGTCGCGCGAATGTCACGCAGGCTCCACGCCAGAAAAAGGAGCGCCCCCAGGCTGGTTAATGCCGCCAGCCCCGCCAGCGCCATAGCTAAAATAACCTTCCTGCGAACCGGTGTAATCACCTGCCAGAGAGGAAATCGGGACAGCGATTCAGTATTGGATGATTGAGATGACATGGGAGTAACTGAATTTCCTGATGAATTTTTACGGACGCCAAAAACGACAATTCAGGGTGGCGTTCTGAGAATTAATGTGAATAATAACCATTATCAATAACTCATCTACCCCATTCGGTTCTATTTATACCCGCATTGGTCTAAGCCACAGGGAGATAACCAGGTCATGACGGAGTCACCGCAAACGCAATCTGAAATCTCTATTCACCAGTTGGTGGTCGGGAAACCTGCAAACGATGGCAATATTCCTGCTCAGTGTGAACTGCTGCGCTGTTCGTTGCAGGAAGGTATGGATATTTTGCTCTGGAGGGGCCATTTTGCGCGGCCAGAGACGTTGCAGCTACACGACGATCTGGGCAGGATTAACTTCTCGTGCATCCTGGAAGGCACATCGCGCTTTGCGATTCAGGGACTCCGGCGCCACACCGACTGGGAGCTTGCGCGCAATCGCCATTACATTACCCATACGCCAGACTGTCGCGGCAGCGCCTCCTATTGTGGCCGATTCGAGAGCATTACCCTCTCCTTCAGCCCTGAAACCCTCGCGCTGTGGGTGCCGGATATTAGCGCGGTCATTAAGAATAAGATCGACTCCCACTGCTGTTGCCAGCAGCAGCGTTGTAATGCTGAAACCCACTTAACGGCTCAGGCCTTGCGTCACGCGCTGATGCGCATGCACGGCGGCTTCAGTCATGAACAAAAGCCGTCGACGCTATGGTTGCAGGGGCAAAGTCTGGTCATGCTCAGTCTGGTGCTGGATGAACATCGCGAAGACGCCAGTTGCCTCTCCTGCCACTTCAACCCGATGGAACGCCAGAAACTGCTGCGGGCGAAGGATCTGCTGCTGGCTGATCTGACGCAAGCGCCGGGCGTCGCGGAGCTGGCCAGAGAGTCCGGTCTGAGCGTTCTCAAAATTAAGCGAGGCTTCCGCGTTCTGTTCAACAACAGCGTCTATGGCCTGTTTCAGGCTGAACGAATGCAGGAAGCCAGAAGACGCCTGGCCAACGGCAATACCTCCGTCATGACGGTGGCGGCCGATCTGGGCTATGCCAACGCCAGCCATTTCTCTGCCGCCTTCCAGAAACAGTTTGGCGTAACTCCTTCGACCTTTAAACGCGGGATGTAACCGGGGTCGCGCCCCCCTAAACTCCTCCCTGACAGAGGCCCGGATACCCCATCCGGGCCTCTGTTCTTTCCGCCTGTTACCAACCCGAAACGGGCATAAATAAACCCGTTTCGGGTAGCATTCAATTGTTAATAATTATTATTCTCATATGAGTAATGCTTTTCGGTAAGACGTGCCATCAGGAGGAAGAATGATTTCTGGCGCACCATCTCAGGATTCGCTGTTACCGGACAACCGCCACGCGGCTGATTACCAACAATTACGCGAGCGGCTCATACAGGAACTGAATTTAACGCCGCAGCAGTTACATGAAGAGAGCAACCTGATCCAGGCCGGCCTGGATTCCATAAGATTGATGAGATGGTTACACTGGTTTCGTAAAAATGGCTACCGCCTTACCCTTCGCGAGCTGTATGCCGCCCCCACGCTGGCGGCATGGAACCAGTTAATGCTCAGCCGGTCGCCGGAGAACGCGGAAGAAGAAACGCCGCCCGACGAATCATCCTGGCCGAACATGACCGAAAGTACCCCCTTCCCATTGACGCCAGTACAGCACGCCTACCTGACGGGCCGCATGCCGGGGCAGACGCTTGGCGGCGTGGGTTGCCACCTGTATCAGGAGTTTGAAGGCCATTGTCTGACGGCGTCGCAGCTGGAGCAGGCCATCACGACCTTGCTGCAACGCCACCCAATGCTGCATATCGCCTTTCGCCCCGACGGGCAGCAGGTCTGGCTACCGCAACCTTACTGGAACGGCGTCACCGTTCATGATTTACGCCATAACGACGCTGAAAGCCGCCAGGCCTATCTGGACGCACTGCGCCAGCGCCTGAGCCACCGTCTTTTACGCGTGGAAATCGGCGAAACGTTTGATTTTCAGCTGACGCTCTTGCCGGACAATCGCCACCGCCTCCATGTCAATATTGACCTGCTGATTATGGATGCCTCCAGCTTTACGCTTTTCTTCGATGAGCTTAACGCCCTGCTGGCCGGAGAATCGCTGCCGGCTATCGACACCCGCTATGATTTCCGCTCGTATTTGCTGCACCAGCAGAAGATCAATCAACCACTGAGAGACGTCGCGCGCGCTTACTGGCTGGCGAAAGCATCGACGCTTCCCCCCGCGCCCGTCTTGCCGCTGGCCTGCGAACCCGCCACGCTACGTGAAGTCCGTAATACCCGACGCCGCATGATTGTCCCGGCAACACGCTGGCACGCCTTTAGCAACCGGGCCGGCGAGTATGGCGTGACGCCGACAATGGCACTGGCGACCTGTTTTTCTGCCGTGCTGGCTCGCTGGGGCGGCCTGACGCGTCTGCTGCTTAACATCACCTTATTCGACCGCCAGCCGCTGCAACCGGCGGTTGGCGCGATGCTTGCCGACTTCACCAATATTCTTCTGCTGGATACCGCCTGCGATGGCGATACCGTCAGCAACCTGGCGCGTAAAAACCAGCTCACGTTTACGGAGGACTGGGAGCATCGCCACTGGTCCGGCGTCGAATTACTCCGTGAACTCAAACGCCAGCAGCGCTACCCCCACGGCGCCCCGGTGGTATTTACCAGCAATCTGGGGCGTTCCCTCTACAGCAGCCGCGCAGAATCGCCGTTGGGCGAGCCGGAATGGGGCATCTCGCAAACGCCGCAGGTCTGGATAGATCATCTGGCGTTCGAGCATCACGGCGAGGTCTGGCTACAATGGGACAGCAACGACGCGCTGTTCCCTCCGGCGTTAGTCGAAACATTGTTCGACGCCTACTGCCAGTTGATTAACCAACTCTGCGATGACGAAAGCGCCTGGCAAAAGCCGTTCGCAGATATGATGCCCGCCAGCCAGCGCGCGATACGCGAACGGGTCAACGCCACCGGCGCCCCCATTCCCGAAGGCTTGCTGCATGAAGGCATTTTCCGTATCGCTCTGCAACAGCCGCAGGCGCTGGCGGTAACGGACATGCGTTATCAGTGGAATTATCATGAGCTGACAGACTATGCCCGCCGTTGCGCGGGCAGGTTAATCGAGTGCGGGGTTCAGCCCGGCGATAATGTGGCTATCACGATGTCGAAAGGCGCAGGACAACTTGTTGCGGTTCTGGCCGTCCTGCTGGCCGGGGCGGTTTACGTTCCGGTTTCGCTGGATCAGCCTGCCGCACGGCGCGAGAAAATCTACGCTGACGCCAGCGTCCGGCTGGTGCTCATTTGTCAGCACGACGCCAGCGCCGGGTCAGACGATATTCCCGCCCTTGCCTGGCAGCAGGCCATTGAGGCGGAGCCGATCGCCAACCCGGTAGTACGCGCCCCCACGCAACCGGCCTACATTATCTACACCTCCGGCTCTACCGGTACGCCGAAAGGGGTAGTCATTTCTCACCGGGGAGCGCTTAACACCTGTTGCGATATCAATACCCGCTATCAGGTTGGCCCGCATGACAGGGTGCTGGCCCTCTCCGCCCTACATTTTGATTTATCGGTTTACGACATTTTTGGCGTACTGCGCGCGGGCGGCGCGCTGGTGATGGTGATGGAAAATCAACGGCGCGATCCTCACGCATGGTGTGAGCTGATCCAGCGCCATCAGGTCACGCTCTGGAACAGCGTCCCGGCGCTGTTCGATATGCTGCTGACCTGGTGTGAAGGTTTCGCCGACGCCACGCCGGAAAACCTGCGCGCAGTGATGCTTTCCGGCGACTGGATCGGGCTTGACCTCCCCGCCCGTTATCGGGCCTTCCGGCCACAAGGACAATTTATCGCGATGGGCGGCGCCACCGAGGCGTCTATCTGGTCTAACGCCTGCGAAATTCACGACGTCCCCGCCCACTGGCGCTCCATCCCTTACGGTTTTCCGCTAACCAACCAACGCTACCGGGTGGTGGATGAACAGGGCCGGGACTGCCCTGACTGGGTGCCGGGTGAATTATGGATTGGCGGCATTGGGGTCGCGGAAGGCTATTTCAACGATCCCCTGCGTAGCGAGCAGCAATTTTTGACGCTCCCGGACGAGCGCTGGTATCGCACCGGCGATCTCGGCTGCTACTGGCCAGATGGCACAATCGAGTTCCTCGGTCGTCGCGACAAGCAGGTCAAAGTCGGAGGATATCGCATCGAGCTGGGCGAAATCGAAAGCGCGCTCAGCCAGCTGGTGGGGGTGAAACAAGCAACCGTTCTGGCGATCGGCGAAAAAGAAAAAACGCTGGCGGCATACGTTGTTCCTCAGGGCGAGGCTTTTTGCGTTACCGATCATCGGAACCCGGTACTGCCGCAGGCGTGGCACACGCTTGCGGGAACGTTGCCCTGTTGCGCCATCTCGCCAGAGATCTCCGCAGAACAGGTAGCCGATTTCCTTCAGCATCGCCTGCTAAAACTGAAGCCGGGTCACACCGCTGGCGCCGATCCTCTCCCCCTGATGAACTCACTCGCTATCCAGCCGCGCTGGCAGGCCGTGGTGGAACGCTGGTTAGCATTTCTGGTGACACAACGGCGACTGAAGCCCGCTGCTGAAGGTTATCAGGTCTGCGCTGGTGAAGAACGCGAGGATGAGCACCCGCACTTCAGCGGACATGATTTAACGTTATCGCAAATTCTTCGCGGTGCCCGTAACGAACTGTCGTTACTGAACGACGCGCAGTGGTCGCCGGAAAGCCTGGCCTTTAACCATCCGGCCAGCGCCCCGTATATTCAGGAACTGGCGACAATTTGCCAACAGCTTGCACAGCGCTTACAGCGCCCGGTACGCCTGCTTGAGGTGGGAACCCGCACTGGCCGCGCCGCAGAATCGCTGTTAGCACAGCTCAACGCCGGACAGATTGAGTATGTCGGGCTTGAGCAGAGCCAGGAGATGCTGCTGAGCGCCCGGCAGAGGCTCGCCCCCTGGCCTGGCGCCCGTCTGTCCCTCTGGAATGCAGACACGCTGGCGGCGCACGCTCACTCGGCGGACATTATCTGGCTTAATAACGCCCTGCATCGTCTGCTGCCGGAAGATCCCGGGCTCCTTGCGACATTACAACAGCTTGCCGTTCCCGGCGCGCTGCTCTACGTGATGGAGTTTCGCCAGTTAACGCCGTCCGCCCTACTCAGCACGCTCCTGTTAACCAATGGGCAGCCGGAGGCCTTGCTGCATAACAGCGCCGACTGGGCGGCATTATTTAGCGCGGCCGGCTTCAACTGTCAGCATGGCGATGAGGTCGCGGGGTTACAACGCTTCCTCGTACAATGTCCTGACAGGCAGGTGCGCCGCGATCCCCGTCAACTTCAGGCCGCCCTCGCCGGGCGTCTGCCGGGGTGGATGGTGCCGCAACGGATCGTCTTCCTCGACGCCTTACCGCTGACAGCTAACGGGAAAATTGACTACCAGGCGCTGAAGCGTCGTCATACCCCTGAAGCGGAAAACCCGGCCGAAGCGGATTTACCCCAGGGCGACATTGAAAAACAGGTTGCCGCCCTCTGGCAGCAACTCTTATCAACTGACAATGTCACCAGAGAAACCGACTTCTTCCAGCAAGGCGGCGATAGCCTGCTGGCGACCCGTCTGACCGGGCAACTTCATCAGGCAGGTTATGAAGCGCAATTAAGCGACCTGTTTAATCATCCCCGGCTGGCGGATTTTGCCGCCACGCTGCGGAAAACCGACGTCCCGGTCGAACAACCATTCGTCCACTCCCTTGAAGATCGCTACCAGCCCTTTGCGCTTACCGACGTGCAGCAGGCTTACCTGGTGGGGCGTCAGCCGGGCTTTGCCCTGGGCGGCGTCGGCTCACATTTATTTGTTGAATTTGAAATTGCCGATCTGGACCTCACCCGGCTGGAGACGGTCTGGAACCGATTAATCGCCCGCCACGATATGCTGCGCGCCATCGTGCGTGATGGACAGCAACAGGTGCTCGAACAGACGCCCCCCTGGGTGATACCCGCACACACCCTCCATACGCCTGAAGAGGCGTTGCGGGTGCGCGAAAAACTGGCGCATCAGGTACTCAACCCCGAAGTGTGGCCGGTATTCGATCTCCAGGTCGGATACGTGGACGGGATGCCTGCCCGCCTGTGGCTGTGTCTGGATAACCTGTTGCTTGACGGTCTGAGCATGCAGATCCTGCTGGCGGAGCTGGAGCACGGCTACCGCTACCCGCAACAGCTGCTTCCGCCGCTGCCCGTCACCTTCAGGGATTATCTGCAACAACCCTCGCTACAGTCGCCCAATCCAGATTCTCTGGCATGGTGGCAGGCGCAGCTTGATGATATTCCTCCGGCGCCTGCGTTGCCGCTGCGCTGCTTGCCTCAGGAGGTTGAAACACCGCGCTTCGCCCGCCTGAACGGCGCACTGGACAGCACGCGCTGGCATCGGCTGAAAAAACGGGCGGCTGACGCCCATCTCACCCCGTCGGCCGTACTGTTGTCGGTGTGGTCAACGGTTCTCTCTGCATGGAGTGCACAGCCTGACTTCACGCTTAACCTTACGCTTTTCGACAGGCGACCGCTGCACCCGCAAATCAACCAGATTCTGGGCGATTTCACCTCGCTGATGCTGCTGAGCTGGCATCCCGGCGAAAGCTGGCTGCACAGCGCGCAGTCACTACAGCAGCGGCTGAGCCAGAACCTCAACCACCGCGATGTGTCAGCCATCCGCGTGATGCGTCAACTGGCGCAACGGCAAAACGTGCCAGCCGTTCCGATGCCCGTCGTCTTTACCAGCGCGCTGGGCTTTGAGCAGGATAACTTCCTCGCCCGGCGTAATCTGCTCAAACCGGTCTGGGGCATCTCCCAGACGCCGCAGGTCTGGCTCGATCACCAGATTTATGAATCCGAAGGCGAACTGCGCTTTAACTGGGATTTTGTCGCCGCGCTGTTTCCTGCCGGGCAGGTGGAGCGCCAGTTTGAACAGTATTGCGCATTGCTAAACCGAATGGCCGAGGATGAAAGCGGCTGGCAACTGCCGCTCGCCGCGCTGGTGCCTCCCGTTAAACACGCAGGGCAATGCGCAGAGCGCTCACCGCGCGTATGCCCTGAGCACTCTCAGCCACACATTGCGGCGGACGAGAGCACCGTCAGCCTGATTTGCGACGCCTTCCGCGAGGTGGTTGGCGAGTCTGTCACGCCCGCAGAAAACTTCTTTGAGGCGGGCGCAACGTCGCTGAATCTGGTGCAACTGCACGTTTTGTTACAACGTCACGAATTTTCCACCCTGACGTTGCTTGACCTCTTCACCCACCCTTCTCCTGCTGCCCTGGCCGATTATCTGGCCGGCGTCGCCACGGTGGAGAAAACACAACGACCTCGCCCTGTTCGCCGTCGTCAGCGGCGGATATAGCGCGAAGCAAACTGATTTTCCCCGGAACGCCATCGCGAACGCATGGCGTTCCATTGACTTTGTGAATCTTAGGAAACGGGACCGATTATAGATAACTTGCGCTTCTCTTCTGCGCCGACAGCAGATTCCATTGATGCATCGATCGCTCAACACTACCCGGACTGCGAACCTGTCGCGGTTATCGGCTACGCCTGCCATTTTCCTGAATCGCCGGATGGCGAAACGTTCTGGCAAAATCTGCTGGAAGGTCGTGAATGCAGCCGACGCTTTACGCGCGAAGAGCTTCTGGCCGTCGGTCTGGATGCCGCCATCATTGACGATCCTCATTATGTCAATATCGGTACGGTGTTAGACAACGCCGACTGCTTCGACGCCACCCTGTTTGGCTATTCGCGACAGGAAGCGGAGTCGATGGACCCGCAGCAGCGCCTGTTTTTGCAGGCGGTCTGGCATGCGCTGGAACATGCCGGTTATGCCCCCGGCGCCGTCCCCCATAAGACCGGCGTTTTCGCCTCTTCCCGGATGAGTACCTACCCCGGTCGCGAAGCATTGAACGTGACAGAAGTCGCGCAGGTAAAAGGTCTGCAATCTCTGATGGGCAATGATAAAGACTATATTGCCACCCGCGCCGCGTACAAACTCAACCTGCACGGCCCGGCGTTATCGGTACAGACCGCCTGCTCCAGCTCGCTGGTTGCCGTGCATCTGGCCTGTGAAAGCCTGCGCGCTGGCGAATCCGATATGGCGGTTGCCGGCGGCGTGGCGCTCTCTTTCCCCCAGCAGGCAGGCTACCGCTACCAGCCCGGAATGATTTTCTCTCCTGATGGTCACTGTCGTCCCTTTGACGCCTCGGCTGAGGGCACCTGGGCCGGTAACGGTCTCGGCTGCGTGGTGCTGCGTCGCCTGAGAGACGCGCTGCTGTCAGGCGATCCGATTATCTCGGTGATCCTCTCCAGCGCGGTCAACAACGACGGCAACAGAAAGGTCGGCTATACCGCCCCTTCCGTCGCAGGGCAACAGGCAGTCATCGAAGAGGCGTTAATGCTGGCGGCCATCGACGACAGGCAGGTAGGTTACATTGAAACCCACGGCACCGGCACACCGCTGGGCGACGCGATTGAAATTGAAGCGTTACGCAACGTCTATGCGCCTCGCCCGCAGGATCAGCGCTGTGCGCTCGGTTCCGTGAAAAGTAACATGGGCCATCTGGATACCGCGGCGGGCATTGCCGGACTGCTGAAAACCGTTCTGGCAGTCAGTCGCGGGCAAATTCCTCCCTTACTGAATTTTCACACCCCCAACCCGGCGCTGAAACTTGAAGAGAGCCCCTTTACCATACCGGTGTCGGCACAGGCATGGCAGGACGAAATGCGCTATGCGGGCGTCTCCTCCTTTGGTATTGGCGGCACCAACTGCCATATGATCGTCGCCTCGCTGCCCGACGCGCTCAACGCGCGCCTCCCCAATACGGATAGCGGCAGAAAAAGTACCGCGCTGCTGCTCAGCGCCGCCAGCGACAGCGCGTTGCGGCGGCTGGCGACGGATTATGCCGGGGCGCTGAGAGAGAATGCGGATGCCAGCTCTCTGGCCTTCACAGCCCTGCACGCGCGCCGTCTCGATCTCCCCTTCCGCCTGGCGGCGCCATTAAACCGTGAAACCGCCGAGGCGCTCAGCGCCTGGGCTAGTGAGAAATCGGGGGCGCTGGTTTACAGCGGCCACGGCGCCAGCGGCAAGCAGGTGTGGCTGTTTACCGGCCAGGGCTCGCACTGGCGCACTATGGGTCAAACGATGTACCAGCACTCAACGGCGTTTGCCGACACGCTGGATCGCTGTTTTTCCGCCTGTAGCGAAATGCTCACGCCGTCACTGCGCGAAGCGATGTTTAACCCCGATTCGGCGCAGCTGGACAATATGGCCTGGGCGCAGCCGGCGATTGTCGCGTTTGAAATCGCGATGGCGGCGCACTGGCGTGCTGAAGGACTGAAGCCAGACTTCGCCATTGGGCATTCCGTCGGTGAATTTGCCGCTGCCGTTGTCTGCGGACACTATACGATTGAACAGGTCATGCCACTGGTTTGTCGGCGCGGCGCGCTAATGCAGCAGTGCGCAAGCGGCGCGATGGTGGCGGTATTTGCAGACGAAGACACGCTGATGCCGCTGGCTCGCCAGTTTGAGCTGGATCTCGCCGCCAACAACGGTACGCAACATACGGTATTTTCCGGGCCGGAAGCCCGTCTCGCGGTATTTTGCGCCACGCTCTCGCAGCATGACATTAACTATCGTCGCCTGAGCGTAACCGGTGCGGCGCACTCCGCTTTACTGGAGCCGATACTCGATCGGTTCCAGGACGCCTGCGCGGGACTGCACGCGGAGCCGGGGCAAATACCGATTATTTCCACGCTCACCGCCAACGTCATTGATGAGTCAACGCTCAACCAGGCGGATTACTGGCGCCGACACATGCGCCAGCCGGTGCGTTTTATCCAGAGTATTCAGGTGGCGCATCAGCTCGGCACCCGCGTTTTTCTGGAGATGGGGCCCGATGCCCAGTTGGTTGCTTGCGGGCAGCGCGAATACCGCGATAACGCATACTGGATAGCCAGCGCCCGGCGTAACAAAGAGGCGAGCGATGTCCTCAATCAGGCCCTGCTCCAGCTTTACGCTGCCGGCGTCGCCCTACCGTGGGCCGACCTGCTGGCGGGCGATGGACAACGTATCGCTGCGCCATGTTATCCGTTTGATACTGAACGTTACTGGAAAGAGCGCGTCTCCCCGGCCTGCGAGCCTGCCGACGCAGCGCTGTCTGCCGGGCTGGAGGTGGCGAGTCGCGCCGCGACAGCGCTCGATCTCCCTCGCCTGGAAGCGCTTAAACAGTGCGCCACGCGACTGCACGCCATCTACGTCGATCAACTGGTACAACGCTGTACCGGCGATGCCATAGAGAACGGCGTGGACGCCATGACCATCATGCGCCGTGGACGTCTGCTGCCCCGCTACCAGCAGCTACTCCAGCGCCTGCTGAATAACTGCGTGGTCGACGGCGATTACCGCTGCACCGACGGGCGATACGTCCGCGCCCGCCCCATTGAACATCAACAGCGGGAATCACTGCTGACGGAACTTGCCGGTTATTGTGAAGGTTTTCAGGCTATTCCCGACACCATCGCCCGTGCCGGCGATCGGTTATATGAAATGATGAGCGGCGCGGAAGAACCGGTGGCGATTATCTTCCCGCAAAGCGCCTCCGACGGCGTGGAAGTGCTGTATCAGGAATTCAGCTTTGGCCGCTATTTCAACCAAATCGCCGCCGGGGTATTACGCGGCATTGTCCAGACGCGTCAGCCCCGCCAGCCGTTGCGTATTCTTGAAGTTGGCGGCGGAACCGGCGGCACCACCGCGTGGCTGCTGCCGGAACTCAACGGCGTTCCGGCACTGGAGTACCATTTCACCGATATCTCGGCGCTGTTCACCCGTCGCGCCCAGCAGAAATTCGCCGACTATGATTTTGTGAAGTATAGCGAGCTGGATCTCGAAAAAGAGGCGCAGTCTCAGGGTTTCCAGGCACAGTCTTACGATCTTATCGTGGCAGCGAACGTGATTCACGCCACCCGCCATATTGGCCGCACGCTCGATAATCTGCGCCCCCTGCTCAAGCCGGGCGGGCGCCTGCTGATGCGCGAAATCACCCAGCCAATGCGTCTGTTTGACTTCGTTTTCGGCCCGCTGGTTCTTCCGCTACAGGATCTCGACGCCCGCGAAGGTGAGTTATTCCTCACCACCGCTCAGTGGCAACAACAGTGCCGCCACGCCGGATTCAGCAAAGTGGCGTGGCTACCGCAGGATGGCAGCCCGACCGCCGGGATGAGCGAACATATCATTCTCGCCACGCTGCCCGGTCAGGCGGTTAGCGCCGTAACATTCACCGCGCCATCAGAACCCGTGTTGGGGCAGGCGCTGACGGATAACGGTGATTATCTCGCCGACTGGTCTGATTGCGCAGGTCAGCCCGAACAGTTTAACGCCCGCTGGCAGGAGGCCTGGCGTCTGCTTTCACAGCGTCATGGCGACGCTCTGCCTGTGGAACCGCCCCCCGTCGCCGCCCCGGAGTGGCTGGGGAAGGTTCGCTTAAGCTGGCAAAACAAAGCCTTTTCCCGCGGTCAGATGCGCGTTGAAGCCCGTCATCCTGCTGGCGAGTGGCTGCCGCTATCGCCCGCCGCGCCTCTTCCTGCGCCGCAAACGCATTATCAATGGCGCTGGACGCCCCTCAACGTCGCCAGCATTGACCATCCGCTTACCTTTAGCTTCAGCGCCGGTACGCTTGCGCGCAGCGACGAGCTGGCGCAATACGGCATCATTCACGATCCGCACGCCTCTTCACGACTGATGATTGTTGAGGAGAGCGAGGATACGCTGGCCTTAGCGGAGAAAGTGATAGCAGCGCTCACCGCCAGCGCAGCCGGATTGATTGTGGTTACTCGCCGCGCGTGGCGAGTCGAGGAAAATGAAGCACTCTCTGCATCCCATCACGCGCTATGGGCCTTGCTTCGCGTCGCGGCCAACGAACAGCCGGAACGGTTGCTTGCCGCCATCGATCTCGCCGAAAACACCCCGTGGGAAACGCTGCATCAAGGGTTGAGCGCAGTCTCACTATCACAGCGCTGGCTCGCCGCACGGGGTGACACCCTTTGGCTCCCTTCACTATCGCCCAATACGGGATGCGCCGCTGAATTACCGGCAAACGTGTTTACCGGCGATAGCCGCTGGCATCTGGTGACCGGAGCGTTTGGCGGATTAGGCCGCCTTGCCGTGAACTGGCTCAGAGAAAAAGGGGCGCGACGCATCGCCCTGCTGGCGCCGCGCGTGGATGAGTCATGGCTACGCGACGTGGAGGGCGGGCAGACGCGCGTCTGCCGTTGTGATGTGGGCGATGCCGGGCAACTGGCCACGGTTCTTGACGATCTGGCGGCCAACGGCGGCATTGCCGGAGCGATTCATGCCGCTGGCGTATTGGCTGACGCGCCCTTGCAGGAGCTTGATGACCACCAGCTGGCTGCCGTTTTCGCGGTAAAAGCGCAGGCGGCAAGCCAGCTGTTGCAAACCCTGCGCAACCACGACGGACGCTATCTTATTCTCTACTCTTCCGCTGCCGCCACCCTCGGCGCGCCGGGTCAGAGCGCCCATGCGCTGGCCTGCGGCTACCTGGACGGGCTGGCCCAGCAGTTTTCCACCCTTGATGCGCCGAAAACGCTCTCTGTCGCCTGGGGCGCATGGGGAGAAAGCGGTCGGGCGGCCACGCCGGAAATGCTGGCGACGCTCGCCAGCCGAGGTATGGGCGCGTTAAGCGATGCCGAAGGCTGCTGGCACCTGGAACAGGCGGTGATGCGCGGCGCCCCGTGGCGACTGGCGATGCGCGTTTTTACCGACAAAATGCCCCCGTTACAACAGGCTCTGTTTAACATCAGCGCCACAGAAAAAGCCGCAACGCCGGTCATTCCTCCTGCTGATGACAACGCCTTTAACGGCAGCCTGAGCGATGAAACAGCGGTGATGGCATGGCTGAAAAAGCGGATTGCGGTTCAGCTAAGGCTGAGCGATCCGGCGTCACTGCATCCAAACCAGGATCTGTTGCAACTCGGCATGGACTCGCTGCTCTTCCTTGAACTCAGTAGCGATATTCAGCACTACCTGGGCGTACGCATCAATGCGGAACGGGCGTGGCAGGATCTGTCTCCTCATGGACTCACGCAGCTTATCTGTTCTAAGCCAGAGGCGACGCCTGCCGCTTCGCAGCCGGAAGTGTTGCGGCACGACGCCGACGAGCGTTATGCGCCCTTCCCTTTGACGCCCATTCAGCACGCCTACTGGCTGGGGCGAACCCACCTCATTGGCTATGGCGGCGTCGCCTGTCACGTCCTGTTTGAGTGGGATAAACGCCACGATGAGTTCGATCTCGCCATACTGGAGAAAGCATGGAACCAGCTCATCGCACGCCACGATATGTTGCGTATGGTGGTTGATGCCGACGGGCAGCAGCGAATCCTGGCGACAACGCCGGAGTATCACATCCCGCGTGACGATCTGCGCGCGCTTTCCCCGGAAGAACAGCGCATCGCGCTGGAAAAACGGCGGCATGAACTGAGCTATCGCGTTTTGCCTGCCGACCAGTGGCCTCTTTTTGAGCTGGTGGTCAGCGAAATCGACGATTGCCATTACCGTCTGCATATGAACCTCGACCTTTTGCAGTTTGATGTGCAGAGTTTTAAAGTCATGATGGACGACCTGGCGCAGGTCTGGCGCGGTGAAACGCTGGCGCCGCTCGCTATTACCTTCCGTGATTATGTGATGGCTGAACAGGCGCGCCTACAGACATCGGCATGGCACGATGCCTGGGATTACTGGCAGGAAAAACTGCCGCAACTGCCCTTAGCGCCAGAGCTGCCGGTGGTTGAGACGCCCCCGGAAACGCCACACTTCACCACCTTCAAATCGACGATCGGCAAGACAGAATGGCAGGCCGTGAAACAGCGCTGGCAGCAGCAAGGCGTCACACCGTCTGCCGCGCTGCTCACGCTGTTTGCCGCTACCCTTGAGCGCTGGAGCCGTACCACAACATTTACGCTGAACCTGACGTTCTTCAATCGCCAGCCGATCCATCCGCAAATCAACCAGTTGATTGGTGATTTTACCTCCGTCATGCTGGTTGATTTTAACTTCTCAGCGCCGGTGACGTTGCAAGAGCAGATGCAACAGACCCAACAGCGCCTCTGGCAAAACATGGCGCACAGTGAAATGAACGGTGTTGAGGTGATCCGTGAGCTGGGCCGCCTGCGCGGATCACAACGTCAACCGCTGATGCCGGTAGTGTTTACCAGTATGCTGGGGATGACGCTGGAAGGCATGACTATCGATCAGGCGATGAGCCATCTGTTCGGCGAACCCTGCTATGTATTCACGCAAACGCCGCAGGTCTGGCTGGATCATCAGGTCATGGAGAGCAACGGCGAGTTGATGTTTAGCTGGTACTGCATGGACAACGTGCTGGAACCCGGCGCTGCCGAGGCGATGTTTAATGACTATTGCGCCATCCTGCAAGCCGTCATCGCCGCCCCTGAAAGCCTGAAGACTCTCGCCAGCGGCATCGCCAGGCACATTCCCCGCCGACGCTGGCCGCTGAACGCGCAGGCGGACTACGACCTGCGGGATATTGAGCAGGCGACGCTCGAATACCCCGGCATCCGGCAGGCCAGAGCGGAAATAACCGAACAGGGCGCGTTGACGCTGGATATCGTGATGGCCGACGATCCTTCGCCATCAGCGGCGATGCCTGATGAGCACGAACTTACCCAACTGGCGCTGCCGTTGCCTGAGCAGGCGCAGCTTGATGAGCTGGAGGCGACCTGGCGCTGGCTGGAGGCGCGTGCGCTACAGGGGATCGCGGCTACGCTAAATCGTCACGGCCTGTTTACCACGCCGGAGATCGCCCATCGCTTTAGCGCAATAGTACAGGCGCTGTCCGCGCAAGCGTCTCACCAGCGTCTGCTGCGCCAGTGGCTACAGTGTCTGACGGAAAGAGAGTGGTTAATCCGCGAAGGTGAAAGCTGGCGCTGCCGCATTCCGCTCAGCGAGATTCCTGAGCCTCAGGAAGCGTGCCCGCAAAGCCAATGGAGCCAGGCGCTGGCGCAGTATCTGGAAACCTGCATCGCCCGGCACGACGCCCTCTTCTCCGGGCAGTGTTCTCCGCTGGAATTGCTGTTCAACGAGCAGCATCGCGTTACCGACGCGCTGTATCGCGACAACCCCGCCAGCGCCTGTCTGAATCGCTATACCGCGCAGATTGCCGCCTTGTGCAGCGCAGAACGGATTCTGGAGGTTGGCGCCGGAACCGCAGCCACTACCGCGCCGGTGCTGAAGGCCACGCGGAACACGCGACAGTCGTACCACTTCACGGACGTCTCCGCGCAGTTCCTCAATGACGCCAGAGCCCGTTTCCATGATGAATCGCAGGTGTCTTATGCCTTGTTCGACATCAACCAGCCGCTGGATTTCACCGCCCACCCGGAGGCGGGTTACGACCTGATCGTTGCCGTCAATGTGCTCCACGACGCCAGCCATGTCGTCCAGACGTTGCGCAGATTAAAACTGTTGCTGAAAGCCGGCGGACGTTTGCTGATCGTTGAAGCGACGGAGCGAAACAGCGTATTCCAGCTGGCGAGCGTGTGCTTTATTGAGGGATTAAGCGGATACCGCGATTTCCGCCGCCGGGATGAGAAACCGATGCTCACCCGCTCCGCATGGCAGGAGGTTCTCGTTCAGGCCGGGTTTGCAAACGAGCTGGCGTGGCCCGCGCAGGAATCGTCGCCGCTGCGCCAGCATCTGCTGGTAGCGCGTTCGCCTGGCGTAAATCGCCCGGATAAAAAAGCCGTGAGCCGCTATTTACAGCAGCGCTTTGGCACCGGTCTGCCCATTTTACAGATCCGGCAAAGAGAAGCGTTATTTACGCCGCTGCATGCCCCGTCTGATGCGCCGACTGAGCCAGCCAAACCCACGCCAGTTGCCGGGGGGAATCCGGCGCTGGAAAAACAGGTGGCTGAACTCTGGCAATCGCTGCTGTCTCGCCCCGTGGCAAGGCATCACGACTTTTTCGAACTGGGCGGCGACAGCCTGATGGCGACAAGGATGGTCGCGCAGCTAAACCGGAGAGGGATTGCCAGGGCTAACCTTCAGGATCTGTTCAGCCATTCGACGCTGAGCGACTTCTGCGCCCATCTACAGGCGGCTACGTCAGGAGAGGACAACCCGATACCCCTTTGCCAGGGCGACGGTGAGGAAACCCTGTTTGTCTTCCACGCTTCAGACGGCGATATCAGCGCCTGGCTGCCGCTCGCTAGCGCGTTGAACAGGCGCGTTTTCGGCCTGCAAGCAAAATCGCCGCAGCGCTTTGCCACGCTCGACCAGATGATCGATGAGTATGTCGGGTGCATCCGTCGTCAGCAGCCTCACGGCCCTTATGTGCTGGCGGGTTGGTCGTATGGCGCGTTTCTTGCGGCGGGCGCCGCACAACGCCTGTACGCCAAAGGCGAGCAGGTTCGGATGGTGTTAATCGATCCCGTGTGCCGACAGGATTTCTGTTGCGAAAACCGGGCGGCCCTGCTGCGCCTGTTAGCCGAAGGACAAACGCCTCTGGCACTGCCCGAACATTTCGACCAGCAGACGCCCGACAGCCAGCTTGCCGACTTTATCAGCCTCGCTAAAACGGCCGGTATGGTGTCGCAAAACCTGACGCTGCAAGCGGCAGAAACGTGGCTCGACAACATCGCGCATCTGCTGCGTTTACTGACTGAGCATACGCCGGGCGAAAGCGTTCCGGTCCCCTGTCTCATGGTGTATGCCGCCGGGAGACCCTCGCGCTGGACGCCAGCAGAAACCGAGTGGCAGGGCTGGATAAACAACGCCGACGACGCTGTGATTGAAGCCAGCCACTGGCAAATCATGATGGAAGCCCCCCACGTTCAGGCTTGTGCGCAACACATTACGCGCTGGCTTTGCGCAACCTCAACGCAACCGGAGAACACGTTATGATGCCGTCCGCCTCCCCAAAACAACGCGTACTGATTGTGGGCGCCAAATTTGGCGAAATGTACCTGAATGCCTTTATGCAGCCCCCGGAGGGGCTGGAACTGGTCGGCCTGCTGGCGCAGGGAAGCGCCCGTTCAAGAGAGCTGGCTCATGCGTTTGGCATTCCGCTGTATACCTCGCCGGAACAGATAACCAGGATGCCGGATATCGCCTGTATTGTCGTGCGTTCGACCGTCGCCGGAGGAACCGGTACGCAGCTTGCCAAACACTTTCTGACGCGCGGCGTACACGTCATTCAGGAGCATCCCCTCCACCCGGATGACATCAGTTCCTTACAAACGCTGGCGCAGGAACAGGGCTGCTGCTATTGGGTAAACACGTTTTATCCGCATACGCGCGCGGGACGCACATGGCTTCGCGATGCGCAGCAGCTGCGTCGCTGCCTGGCTAAGACGCCGCCGGTAGTCCACGCCACCACCAGCCGACAGTTGCTCTACTCCACTCTGGATTTGTTGTTGCTGGCTCTGGGCGTTGATGCCGCCGCCGTGGAGTGCGACGTGGTTGGCAGCTTTAGCGATTTTCACTGTCTGAGACTCTTCTGGCCGGAGGGAGAAGCCTGCCTGCTGCTTCAGCGCTATCTCGATCCTGACGATCCAGATATGCATAGCCTTATCATGCACCGCCTGCTGCTGGGCTGGCCGGAAGGTCATCTTTCGCTGGAGGCGAGCTACGGCCCCGTCATCTGGTCATCCAGCCTGTTTGTCGCAGACCATCAGGAGAACGCCCACAGCCTCTACCGCAGACCGGAGATCCTGCGCGATCTGCCGGGTCTGACGCGCAGCGCGGCGCCCCTGAGCTGGCGCGACTGCTGCGAAACCGTCGGGCCGGAGGGCGTCAGTTGGTTGCTACACCAGTTGCGCAGCCATCTGGCGGGCGAACATCCACCAGCGGCCTGCCAAAGCGTACATCAGATCGCGTTATCACGTTTATGGCAGCAGATTTTACGTAAGACCGGCAATGCGGAGATCAGACGCCTGACGCCGCCGCACCACGACCGGTTAGCCGGTTTCTACAACGATGATGATAAGGAGGCGCTGTGACGCAATCTGCAATGTGCATCCCGCTGTGGCCCGCCCGGAACGGCAATACTGCGCATCTGGTCATGTGCCCTTTCGCTGGCGGCAGCAGTAGCGCGTTTCGCCACTGGCAAGCTGAGCAACTGGCTGATTGCGCGCTTTCTCTGGTGACCTGGCCGGGGCGCGATCGCCTTCGCCATCTGGAACCGCTCAGAAGCATTACACAACTGGCGGCACTGCTGGCGAACGAGCTGGAAGCATCCGTATCGCCTGACACGCCGCTTTTACTCGCCGGGCACAGCATGGGGGCGCAGGTGGCGTTTGAAACCTGCCGACTTCTGGAGCAACGGGGGCTTGCGCCACAAGGACTGATTATTTCCGGGTGCCATGCCCCGCATCTGCATTCTGAACGCCAGCTCAGCCATCGCGATGATGCCGACTTTATCGCTGAGCTGATAGACATTGGCGGATGTTCTCCTGAACTGCGGGAAAACCAGGAATTAATGTCGCTGTTTCTTCCTCTTCTGCGCGCTGATTTTTACGCCACCGAGAGCTATCACTACGACTCGCCCGACGTCTGTCCGCCGCTGCGCACGCCTGCGCTGTTATTGTGCGGCAGCCACGATCGCGAAGCCTCCTGGCAGCAGGTCGATGCCTGGCGTCAGTGGCTGAGCCACGTTACAGGCCCGGTGGTGATTGACGGCGATCATTTCTATCCCATTCAACAAGCCCGGTCCTTTTTTACGCAGATTGTCCGCCATTTTCCCCACGCATTTTCTGCAATGACCGCGTTGCAAAAACAGCCCAGTACTTCAGAAAGGTGACGCATGAATTCTTCCTTTGAATCTCTGATTGAACAGTATCCCTTACCCATTGCCGAACAGTTGCGCCACTGGGCGGCCCGTTATGCCTCGCGAATTGCCGTCGTTGATGCAAAGGGGTCGTTAACCTACAGCGCGCTTGATGCACAAGTTGACGAACTTGCCGCAGGTCTGTCATCACTGGGTTTGCGTTCGGGGGAGCATGTAATTGTGCAGCTTCCCAACGACAACGCGTTTGTTACCCTGCTGTTCGCCTTGTTAAGACTGGGCGTTATCCCCGTGCTGGCGATGCCCTCGCAACGGGCTCTGGATATCGACGCGCTGATTGAGCTGGCGCAACCCGTCGCTTACGTTATTCACGGGGAAAACCACGCAGAGCTGGCCCGACAGATGGCGCACAAACACGCCTGCTTGCGTCATGTTCTGGTCGCTGGAGAGACCGTGAGCGACGATTTTACGCCGCTCTTCTCCCTTCACGGTGAGCGACAGGCATGGCCGCAGCCTGATGTTTCCGCCACCGCGTTGTTGTTGCTCTCAGGCGGCACAACCGGCACGCCCAAACTCATCCCGCGCCGACATGCCGACTATAGCTATAACTTCAGCGCTTCTGCTGAACTGTGCGGCATCAGCCAACAGAGCGTGTATCTCGCCGTCCTCCCGGTGGCGCATAACTTTCCGCTGGCCTGCCCCGGTATTCTGGGAACGCTTGCCTGCGGCGGAAAAGTGGTGCTGACCGACAGCGCCAGCTGTGATGAGGTGATGCCTTTAATCGCGCAGGAAAGAGTGACTCACGTCGCCCTGGTTCCGGCGCTGGCGCAATTATGGGTGCAGGCCAGGGAGTGGGAAGACAGCGACCTTTCGTCGCTGCGCGTCATTCAGGCAGGCGGCGCCCGGCTCGACCCGACGCTTGCTGAGCAGGTTATCGCCACCTTTGACTGTACCCTGCAACAGGTTTTCGGTATGGCGGAAGGCCTGCTCTGTTTTACCCGGCTGGACGATCCGCATGCCACCATTCTCCACAGCCAGGGGCGCCCGTTGTCCCCTCTGGATGAAATCCGCATCGTTGATCAAGACGAGAACGACGTCGCGCCGGGCGAAACCGGGCAATTGTTAACGCGCGGCCCTTATACCATTTCGGGCTATTACCGCGCTCCTGCCCACAACGCGCAGGCCTTTACCGCGCAAGGGTTTTACCGCACAGGCGACAATGTCAGGCTGGATGAGGTGGGGAACCTGCACGTTGAGGGACGCATAAAAGAGCAGATCAACCGCGCCGGAGAAAAAATAGCCGCGGCTGAAGTGGAATCGGCACTGCTGCGTTTAGCGGAAGTGCAAGATTGCGCGGTGGTCGCCGCGCCGGACACGCTGCTTGGCGAGCGGATTTGCGCGTTTATCATCGCGCAGCAGGTGCCAACTGACTATCAGCAGTTGCGTCAACAACTGACCCGTATGGGGCTCAGCGCGTGGAAAATTCCTGACCAAATCGAGTTTCTGGACCACTGGCCGCTCACCGCCGTCGGCAAGATAGACAAAAAACGCCTGACGGCTCTCGCCGTCGACCGTTATCGCCATTCTGCCCAATAAGCGCAAACCGACCCGAAACAGGTTGAAATAAACCCGTTTCGGGTAGCACTACTATTAGAAATAGTTATCATTTTCAATTCACCATTGTCGGTATTTTTGGCGTTTCGCCGTCTTACAGGGACTCACAACAATGAAAATGACACGGCTTTATCCTCTGGCCTTGGGGGGATTATTGCTCCCCGCCATTGCTAATGCCCAGACTTCACAGCAAGACGAAAGCACGCTGGTGGTTACCGCCAGTAAACAATCTTCCCGCTCGGCATCAGCCAACAACGTCTCGTCTACTGTTGTCAGCGCGCCGGAATTAAGCGACGCCGGCGTCACCGCCAGCGACAAACTCCCCAGAGTCTTGCCCGGGCTCAATATTGAAAATAGCGGCAACATGCTTTTTTCGACGATCTCGCTACGCGGCGTCTCTTCAGCGCAGGACTTCTATAACCCCGCCGTCACCCTGTATGTCGATGGCGTCCCTCAGCTTTCCACCAACACCATCCAGGCGCTTACCGATGTGCAAAGCGTGGAGTTGCTGCGAGGCCCACAGGGAACGTTATATGGCAAAAGCGCTCAGGGCGGGATCATCAACATCGTCACCCAGCAGCCGGACAGCACGCCGCGCGGCTATATTGAAGGCGGCGTCAGTAGCCGCGACAGTTATCGAAGTAAGTTCAACCTGAGCGGCCCCATTCAGGATGGCCTGCTGTACGGCAGCGTCACCCTGTTACGCCAGGTTGATGACGGCGACATGATTAACCCCGCGACGGGAAGCGATGACTTAGGCGGCACCCGCGCCAGCATAGGGAATGTGAAACTGCGTCTGGCGCCGGACGATCAGCCCTGGGAAATGGGCTTTGCCGCCTCACGCGAATGTACCCGCGCCACCCAGGACGCCTATGTGGGATGGAATGATATTAAGGGCCGTAAGCTGTCGATCAGCGATGGTTCACCAGACCCGTACATGCGGCGCTGCACTGACAGCCAGACCCTGAGTGGGAAATACACCACCGATGACTGGGTTTTCAACCTGATCAGCGCCTGGCAGCAGCAGCATTATTCGCGCACCTTCCCTTCAGGTTCGTTAATCGTCAATATGCCTCAGCGCTGGAATCAGGATGTGCAGGAGCTGCGCGCCGCAACCCTGGGCGATGCGCGTACCGTTGATATGGTGTTTGGGCTGTACCGGCAGAACACCCGCGAGAAGTTAAATTCAGCCTACGACATGCCGACAATGCCTTATTTAAGCAGTACCGGCTATACCACCGCTGAAACGCTGGCCGCATACAGTGACCTGACCTGGCATTTAACCGATCGTTTTGATATCGGCGGCGGCGTGCGCTTCTCGCATGATAAATCCAGTACACAATATCACGGCAGCATGCTCGGCAACCCGTTTGGCGACCAGGGTAAGAGCAATGACGATCAGGTGCTCGGGCAGCTATCCGCAGGCTATATGCTGACCGATGACTGGAGAGTGTATACCCGTGTAGCCCAGGGATATAAACCTTCCGGGTACAACATCGTGCCTACTGCGGGTCTTGATGCCAAACCGTTCGTCGCCGAGAAATCCATCAACTATGAACTTGGCACCCGCTACGAAACCGCTGACGTCACGCTGCAAGCTGCGACGTTTTATACCCACACCAAAGACATGCAGCTTTACTCTGGCCCGGTCGGGATGCAGACATTAAGCAATGCGGGTAAAGCCGACGCCACCGGCGTTGAGCTTGAAGCGAAGTGGCGGTTTGCGCCAGGCTGGTCATGGGATATCAATGGCAACGTGATCCGTTCCGAATTCACCAATGACAGTGAGTTGTATCACGATAACCGGGTGCCGTTCGTACCACGTTATGGCGCGGGAAGCAGCGTGAACGGCGTGATTGATACGCGCTATGGCGCACTGATGCCCCGACTGGCGGTTAATCTGGTCGGGCCGCATTATTTCGATGGCGACAACCAGTTGCGGCAAGGCACCTATGCCACCCTGGACAGCAGCCTGGGCTGGCAGGCGACTGAACGGATGAACATTTCCGTCTATGTCGATAACCTGTTCGACCGTCGTTACCGTACCTATGGCTACATGAACGGCAGCAGCGCCGTCGCGCAGGTCAATATGGGTCGCACCGTCGGTATCAATACGCGAATTGATTTCTTCTGATTATTGTAAAAGGGATACCGAAAAGGTATCCCTTTTACACCACTAGTTAAAACCAGTAACTCAGCAGAGTCGCAAAAATATTAATCCATAGTGATTATTTAAACAATGAAATTGCGATTAGGATAAATAGATTTAACTTTCTCGTTCCTTTCTCTCCTTATACTAAAGAAATAATCATATCAAAATAAAAATTCACAACAGTGCAACATTAAAAAATACAACCAACAAACAATCCTATATACAAGGCACATCTCCAGAATATAAAAGCACAGACAAACAACCTAAAAAAAACAACCCCATACATATAAATTATTTTATAGGTAAAATAGATTATATATTCTCATAGCTACCACAAACTATACTAGCCTGAACTATATTTATTCTGCTGCAATCAATGCATACATAACACAAATATCACTCAGGTACACTACTCAAACCACGCTGGGATTTTTCCTCAAGTTATAATCATCACCCCGAAAATCATTCGGCATTTACTCATTAAATAGTCACCCCATAGGCCTGTACATGTTTACTCAGAAATATACATCCTTTTCTCTGTCATAAACCCTCTGATTAATCATAAATAAATACTTGTGACACCAATCTTTTTCCTTAACGGAACGAATTGTTGTGTAGAAGGAGATAATATTATGTCAAAAAAATATCAGCCATTGCTTATAACTCATTATATGTCAACATGGGTCACTATAACGGAAGCAGTTGAGATCACTACCAAAGCCATAAAACAAAAAATTACTCCTAGCGATATTTATCGTCATGCCTTGAGTGGCAACATCCTACTATCGGTCTATTTCCAGTCTCCTGTGAACCGCCCCGGAAATCCTGGAGACTAAACTCCCTGAGAAAGAGGTAAACAGGATGACTAAAAATACTCGTTTTTCCCCCGAAGTCCGTCAGCGGGCGATTCGTATGGTT